>JAIRSR010000040.1 GCA_031255355.1 Clostridiales bacterium | reverse complement strand
GTTGCCGCGAATGAGGCCGCGCCCCATGATTTTGGCGAGGTCGCTCTCTACGCGCCCCACAATTTCCATATAATCGGTTTTGTCAATCATCTGCAACGCGATCGTCTGCTTGATGTTTTGACGGATTTGATAGTGTACTCCGCTGATTGCGGTCGCCGTAGCGACGAGGAACATACCGTAACCGCCGCCGCTTCGCACCAAGGTAGTAAAGAACGGCGTTAAATCGGGGTACTGCTCCGGCACAGGGGCGAAATCGTCCAACAACAGCACGATGTACGGCACAGGCTTGCCAATCGCCTTGCTGTAAGCGGCAATGCCGTTCACGCCGTGTTCCGTGAACCCTTGGCGGCGTTGTGCGAGTATATTCAGCAACAGGCGCGATAAACTTCTGATTTTCTCGTCCTCACTGCCCAGCGCGACCCCGCCCGCGTGGGGCAGAGCGGCAAGCGGCGAAAGTTCCCAACTGCCGAAGTCCATCGCGTAAATATTGACCTCGTCGGGGGAGTAGGACAGCGCGAGTGACAGCGCGAGCGTCTGCAACAGGGTGGTTTTGCCCGTTTGCGGCGCACCGAACACCACGATATTCCCGTCCTCTGTAATGTCGGGACGGAACGGCTCTTGCGCTTGCGTCATCGGGTCGTCCAACAGTCCAATCGCGGGGCGCAGTCCGTCCGAACGGTTTTGCCACGCCGCGCCGTTGAAAATTTCCCGCTCGTCCAATACCTCCGAAAGAGGGAGGAGTTCTTTGAGCGGCGGCGCCCATACCGCCCGCGCTTTTTCGAGGTTATTTTCCTTTGCGTATGCCGCGATTTGCTGCACTACAGCGTCGATTTCATTTTTCTCCGCGGTAAAGCCCGCAGTTTTTTCAAGGCTCTCGCACTTATGGCGCGTCCCGCCGAGGTCTACCGTGGTGATTTTCACGCTGGATACCGTTTCGGCTTTGGCGTTAGGGTTGTACGGCGCGCCGCTCCAATAGGATTGCACCGATTCAAAGATTTCATTATCGCCGATTTTTATGTAACCGCGCCCCGGTACGGTGATTTTGGACGCGTCCGGCCTGCCGATCATTTCCCTGCTCTGTTGCGGACCCGATACTTTCAAGCACCAACGGAAGCGGGTGTTTGCCAACATTTTATCCGTTACCACGCTGTTCGGCTCCTGCGTCGCGATGACCGCGAACACGCCGAGCGACGCGCCTTTGGCGAAAATGCTGTCCAGCGCGGGGATAAATTCGGGGATTTCCTTTCGCACCTCCGCGAACTCGTCAATCACGAGGATGAGGTAAGAGAGCGGTTCCTCCGTTTTCCCCACACTATAGAGTTGTTTGTACGCCTTAATATCGTTGACGGCGTATTGATCAAACAGCGTTTGCCGCCGGTGCAGTTCCCGCTCCAACGCGATAAAATTACGCCGCGTGTTTTTGTCGATGTTGGAAATCGTACCCGCAATATGCGGCAGCGTCCGAAACGGTGAAATCAAACTTGTGCCTTTCCAATCGATTAGTACAAAGGATACATCTTTGGGTGAAAAACGCACCGCCATAGAGAGAATCCACGTCTGTACCAATTCCGATTTGCCGGAACGCGTCGTCCCCGCGACCAACCCATGCGGGCCGTGGAAGTCCACGCCGCCGCCCCACAGGATATTGAACAAAAAAGCGTCGCCGTTTTCCCGCGCGGCAATCGGTACGGTTAGGTTTTTATGCGGCGCGGCGCTCTCCCAATACGCGCCGATATTCAACTCCTCCGCTTTTTTGACGCGGTACCCCTGTAGGAACGTGACGCAGTTCGGCAGACGGCTGTCAGAAACGCTTGATTTAATGCGTATGGGCGCCAAATCCCGCGCGAACGCGTCCAACTGCTGATTACTGATGTTCTCGATGCTGAATTTTTTCGCGTCGCTTACGTTGCTTGCGGGATACACAGCCCCCATTTCGTTTTCCGCGTGAACGAGGAGCAGTTTTTCCGCCTCGACCTCGATATTGGTATGTTCGTCAAACAGCAATAACGCGCCGATGCCGAGTGCGGTATCGTTCCGCGTCAAATAGCGCATGATCGTTTCGTTTTCGATAAACGCCTTATCCGTAATCACAAAGAGGAGGAAGGGCAACGCCGCGCGTTTTTCCCTGTTGCTTTCCTCTTTCAGTTCGTTTTCGCGCTGTTTTATCGTTTCCGCAAATTCTTTCAAGAGTGACGACGCGGAAGCCTTATCGTCGGCGATATACCGCGCCGCGCGGCTGTCGTCCCACGCATGGGGAAGCCACCTGCACCACGACCATTCTGCGGCCTCCGTCTTGTTGTACAGCGTTATGATTTTCACTTCCTCATAGGAATGATGCGCCGCGAGTTGCACCAACAGGTTTTTCGCGGTCAGAATCACGTCACTACGGTTGCCGATCACGCCGACGAGCGGGTGTGATTTCAAATCGACGCAAACGGGGACGCCCGATACCGTTTGATACTGCTTCGCGATTTTTTCCGGCTCGGAAGCCAACGCGTCCTCCTCGATCGAGATGCCGACTTTCGGGATTTTAACGGTAACGCGGAATGGTGTTTCGCCCAAGCCTAATTTCAAAGTCATAAAATCCTGTTCCGAGGGGCGGCGTTCCCACAACCTGCCCTCCCGCTCCCGCGCGATCGTCAAGCAATCCGCCGGCGCGGGGTGGACCGCCGTCAATATTTCCTTTTGCGCGTCGCGCTTTTCGGATAACTCCGCGCGTACCGCTTCCAAATGCTCCGTATACTTCCGCGCCCGCGCGGTTGCCGCCTTGCGGTGCTTTTTGCGCTGACCCGTGTAGTTGACGATCGATACAACAATGCCAATCAGCGTCATGGGCGCGGTGTACAGCAATGTCGCCATATTGCGCGTCATGTAGGCGACGCCGCCCATAACGGCGACCAACGCGACCGGGGGCAACAGGACGGAAAGCCAACTGATTTCAGGCTTCGCGCCGATGTTCGGCGGCGGTTGAATTTCCACCTCGCCGGACGGCAACTGCCTGTTCAGACGCGGTGATACTTGGAAGTACGGATAGCCGCGTTCGGCAGGTTCCTCCGGCGGTTTCGCGGGGGTAAGCGTGAGGTCACAGCCGACGTTGCGGAAAAACAGGATATTGTTGTTGAAAATCAGCCGGTACCCCGCGATAAAAATCACGTCGCCGCTTTGCAGGGTATGTTCTTTGATGCGTGTACCGTTGACATAGGTGCCGTTGGTGCTGTCGTCCGTAAGCGTCAAAACGCCGCCGATTTTCTCGATTTTAGCGTGATTGCCCGAAACCTTTCCCGATTTCAGACGGATATTATTTTCGGGATTGCGCCCGATCGTGACGGAACTGACCTTAGAGAAATCCACCGTTTTCGGCGAATCCTTGACCTTTTCATACAACGTCAGCGCTACGAGGGGGGAACGGCTGATCACGCAGGAATCGTTCGGGGCAAGCAACCCCTTTTTCGCCGCCGTGCCGCCGATTTGAACGTCCGCGCTTGCCTTGGCGGAAACGCCGATGTTCGTCACTTTCACAGAGGTTTTTATTTTGAAGCCGGGAATCGGAATCAACACATCGCTCTTTTTGCCGCCGCCGATTGTCAAAGCGGGCGTTTCGTCCAAATCCGCCTCCCGCACTTGATCCGCGTAAAACACACGAAGAAAAAAGCCCACTATTCCCCGCCCCCCTTTTTCACGAACCGAACCGGGAAAAACGCCGCCCGAAGCGCCGGAAAATTTTTCGTTAGGCTTTCAATCGCTGCTTTTATTTTGACTTTCATTTCACCGCTTTTTTTACCGTTTCTTTCGCCGCTGTCGGCCATGATTTACCACCCTATCCCAAGCCGGAACCTTTCGGCAAACTACCGAAAAACACCGCCGCCGCGTAACGCCTGTGCCGTGTCTCGGCTGTATATCTACCGCGCGTATACCGCGCATATAATGTGAAGATATTTTAACATTTTCTGCCGTTTTTGTCAATAGTTTTTCGCGCAAAATGTCAAAAAATGTTTCAAAAGAAAAGAACTTCGTCTGAAAAATTTCTTGACATTGTTATAGAAAAATAATACAATATTAAAATAACTATACTTGACCTGTCCCGCAGTTCGGGCGGGTCGGATAATCGGGGTGTGAGTATTTTACTATGGAAAAACCGGGACTTAACGAAATCAGGGAACGATACCTTTCTTTTTTTGAGAGCAAGGGGCATTTGCGGCTGCCGAGTTTTCCGCTGGTGCCGCGCGGCGATAACTCTCTGTTGCTGATTAACGCGGGAATGGCGCCGCTCAAGCCGTACTTTACCGGAAAGGAATCGCCGCCGTCCAAACGGGTGACGACGTGCCAAAAGTGTATCCGCACGCCCGATATTGAGCGGGTGGGAAAGACGGCGCGTCACGGCACCTATTTTGAGATGCTGGGCAATTTCAGTTTCGGCGATTATTTTAAGCGCGAGGCAACGGCGTGGGCGTGGGAGTTTGTCACGCAAGAAATGCGCTTGCCCGTAGACCGTCTGTGGGTGAGTATCTACGAGGACGACGACGAAACAGGCGGTATTTGGGTGAATGAGGTCGGCGTTGCTGCGGATCGTATCGTCCGTTTGGGGAAAGAGGATAATTTTTGGGAAATCGGTACGGGCCCGTGCGGGCCGTGCTCTGAGATTTACTTCGACAGGGGAGAGGAACACGGCTGCGGCAGTCCCGACTGTGCCGTAGGCTGTGACTGTGACAGGTTTGTGGAGTTTTGGAACCTTGTCTTTACGCAATTCGACAAGGACGAGGCGGGGAATTACAACCGTCTTGCCAATCCAAATATCGACACGGGCATGGGCATAGAGCGGCTCGCGGCGATCATGCAAGGGGTCAACAGCCTGTTCGAGGTGGATACGGTGCGGCGCATTATGCGTCACGTCTGTAAAATCGCGGGTACCGCTTACGGCGCGGACGCGGACGGCGACGTTTCTTTGCGCGTCATTACAGACCATATTCGCGGAACGGTGTTTATGATCAGCGACGGCGTTGTGCCGTCCAATGAGGGGCGCGGTTACGTACTCCGCAGGCTTTTGCGCCGCGCGGCGCGTCACGGCAAACTGATTGGCATTAAGGAAACCTTTTTGCACAGCGTTGTGGATACCGTCATCGAGGAAAACGCGGACGCTTACCCGGAGTTGGCGGAAAAATCGGCGTACATCAAACGGATTGTACTAAAAGAGGAGGAAAGTTTTGACAAGACGATCGATCAAGGGCTTTCCATTCTCAACGGTTACATAGAGGAAATCACGGCGCATGGCGGCGGTGTTCTGACGGGGGAAAACGCATTTAAGTTG
>JAIRSR010000262.1 GCA_031255355.1 Clostridiales bacterium | reverse complement strand
GGCGCGGAGGATGTTTCACCGCCGCGCCAACTGCATTGCTTTCCCATGTGCTTCTTAGAGCATGTCTAAAATCTTAATATTCAGTTACATCAACACTGTTTTGATATACAAAAGTGTCGAGGGCGTTCGCCTGCACCTTGGCGTTAGACGCGGTAATCAAACTGCCGCCCGCGTACAGAATCCGTAAAATTTCCCTGTCGTATTCCACATAGTTGCCGAGTTTCAGCAGATCCTCCTCCGTCAGTTGACTGATTTTGCCTTTCAGCGCGAAGCCGTCCTCCGTATCGAAGCGGTAAACATACGCGCCGCTAAACGTCAGTTGACCGTAATTGTTATCCTCCCGCACCGTCACGGGGAACGCGAGCATGGATAACTCCGGCGCGTAGAGCAACGCCCGGTGATTTTGCAACAGCGCAGATTCCGTCCCTCTGCCGCCGATGACTTCCGCGAATTTCTGCGTCGGCTTCTCCGGGTCCGTCACGTCGAACATCGCCATTTTCATCCCTTGATACAAACCCTCGTTCGTCGCGTCCTTGCCGAAGCCAATCAGATGATTTTCGTCAATCGGGTGGATATAATCGCTGTAGCCCGGTATTTTCAACTGCCCTAAGATGCGCGGCGCGTCAGGGTCGGAAAGATCAATCGCGAACAGCGGGTCTAACTGCCGAAAAGTGACCATGTAACCGCGATCCCCCGCGAACCGCGCGGAGTAAATCCGCTCGCCCGGCGCTATGCCGTTGATTACGCCGCGCCGATCCATTGCGCCGTCGAGTACAAAAAGGTGATTGCGATCGCCGCGCTCTGTGGTGACGACGCGGAAGTAACCGTTGTACTCGTCCATAGAGAATTGATTCAGCACACTGCCCTCCACCGTGCCTTTTTTTAAGTAGGTGACGTCGCCGTCGTCGAGGGAAAACTTGTATATGTCAGTTTTTCCCCACGCGCCGCCGCTGCCTACCGCCACATACAAATGCCCGCGGGAAGCGTAGACCGTTTCCCCGCCGCCAAGCAGCGTTTCCACCGTCGCCGCCCGGTCGGGGCGGGTAACGTCCACGGAGGAAATCACCAAATACCCCGGCGACGTAAAGCCCGGGAAATAGCGGATTCTGTCCAACCCCACGCGAAAATCGCCGCCGTTGTCGGTATACAACGCCGCGTAAGGGTCGCCCTCGTAGCCATGATACAGCGGCTTGCGGGAAATCAAATAGATTATATCGTCTATTTTGCGTGAGGAAATATATTCCCCCTCTACCTCAAACGTCCGTTCCAGCGCGGGCGCCGCTTGATCGGATATGTCATACACCGCGCACCGCACAAAGGTCCCGCCCGGCGCTCGCCGTCCTCCCGGCGCGGCAAGGTTCGCGCTGTCATGGACAATCGGTTCCGCAGCGCGGCGGATTCGCCCGATTACGGCGAGTTTACCGCCGTCAACGTACACCTCCAGAGGAACCGCGCTTACCCGCGCATCATCCCGTGGAATCACGCTGACGACGCGCATCTCTGACGCGGGATTGATTTTTGTGATGACGACGCTTCGCGGCGTTACTTGATACAAATACGTGCCGTCCGTTTTCACAAGATCCGCTTCGTCCACACCCGCGACCTGCGTATTGGTTTCGGAGTATCCTCCCGCGTCAGACGGCGCGGGAACGGGAACGTAAGCGGGCGCGGGCATTGCCTCTCTTGCCGCGTCCGCCGCGCCGCCGAAGCCTGTTGACGGCGCGGCAGAAGGCGGAATACCCGGACCGTAAGCCACGCTGCCGCCGTCTGCCCAACTCGGCTGATCGGCAGAAAAATGATAACCTGTAAGTTCCTCCAAATATGCCTCGCTTCCGACCGTGGGCAGGACGTTCACCCGCCGAATCAGACCGTCCAGCGCGGCTTTATCCGTTTCGGGATCGTAAATATTTTCCGTATCGCTGATGATGATCAGCCCTCTGTCGTAAAACACCCGCTTGCCTACCGCCTCGGCGAGAGCGCGAAGCGGTAACAGCGTCCTGTCGTTCACCGTCTTTGCGGCAATGCTTGCGTCCTCCGCGTCTATCGGCAGTTCCGCGCCGTTCACCGTCATGGTATTGCCGCCGATGACAAAACTGATGACCACGCCGCCGCCGGACAGCGTCACCCGCCCGCCGTCCGCGTCATAGGATACGTCCATGTTCAAATTTTCCGCGACAAACCGCACAGGGACAAGGGTTCTGCCGTTTTCGACAATCGGCTGTACGCCCTTATCCTCATCTATGTAGGTTTCCGCGTCGTTGACAAGCGCCAAACCGCTATCCGTGTACATGACAATCGCCTGTTCCGCGCCGCCGCCCGCCGTTGCCCCCGGAACGGCAAACACCGTTGTTAAGCCAAACAGCATAAACAATAATAAAACTTTTTTCACACGAACCGCCTCCCTGATCGTTTAGACCTGTCCTAATCCCCTAACGTATAAGATTAGAAATATCCAACTAATTGATATGACGGATAAAAATGAAAAAAGTTCCCGAAAACTGAAAATAAAAAAACAGACCCCGCGCATTGCGGAGCCTGTTTGATGTGATAGCCCTGTTCGCGAACCCGAATCGGGCAGGTTTTTATTGTGCGTCTACGCCGGCAATATAATTTACAAGGTCGATTACCTTGTTGGAATAGCCCCACTCGTTATCATACCACGCGACCAACTTCGCAAAGTTGTCGTTCAGTGAAATTCCCGCGCCCGCGTCAAAGATTGACGTTCTCGCGTCGTGAATGAAGTCGCTGGAAACTACCGCATCCTCCGTGTAGCCGAGGATTCCTTTCAGTTCGCCGTCTGCCGCCGCCTTGACCGCTTTTTTAATCGCGTCATAGGTTGCGGGCTTTTCCATGCGCACCGTCAAATCCACAACGGATACATCCGCCGTAGGTACGCGGAAAGACATTCCCGTCAGTTTGCCGTTCAACTTGGGGATTACCTTGCCGACCGCTTTCGCCGCGCCTGTGGACGACGGAATGATGTTGAACGCCGCGCCTCTGCCGCCTCTCCAATCTTTCTTGGAGGGACCGTCAACGGTCTTTTGTGTCGCCGTCGTCGCGTGAACGGTCGTCATAAGCCCCTCGATAATACCGAAATTGTCGTCGATTACCTTTGCGAGGGGCGCAAGGCAGTTTGTGGTGCAGGAAGCGTTTGAAACCACTTTCATATCCTTGGTGTACGAAGCGTGGTTCACGCCCATGACGAACATCGGCGCGTCGGAGGACGGCGCTGTGATTACAACCTTTTTCGCGCCGCCGGTGAAGTGTGCGCTTGCCTTTTCCGTCGTGGTGTATATGCCTGTTGCCTCAACAACGTACTCCACACCCGCGCCACTCCATTTGATGTTGTTCGCGTCCATTTCAGCGAACACCTTAATTTCCTTGCCGTTTACAACAATCGCGTCGGACTTCGCCTCGATCGTCCCTTGAAACTGACCATGCACCGTGTCATACCTAAGCATGTATACCATATACTCCGCGTCTATAAACGGGTCGTTGATTGCCGCCACGTCAAGCGCACCGCGCTCCATAGCCGCGCGGAACACCAGGCGTCCGATTCTGCCGAATCCATTGATACCAACTTTCACTGCCATTACTCTTACCTCCTGCTATAATTGTTATTTTTTTACCAATTAATATTTTACATCATTTTTAAGATAATTACAAGCATTTTTTGAAAATTTCATCAAATTTTCCTATACCCAATCACAAACACGGTAACTTTTTGGCTAATTTTATCATTTTCCGCTTCGAGACGCGCCGCCGTAATTTTCCGCAAAGTGTATTGCAAAACCGCGCGTTAAATGGTACAATAATTCCGGGGTGAGCGGAATGTCCGAAAACAAGAACAGCATAATTCAAGAGTTGGCAATGATCGCGCATGAATTTAGGCGGCCGATAGACACCATTTCCAAAAGCGCGGAATTGGTGAACCGGGCGCGGGAAACAGGGACGTTAGAGTTGGACAAACTCGCGGAAATCATGGACGGTATCATCAACAGTTGTCACCGCATGAGCCTTTTAACGTCGCAGGTGACGGGCATGGCGCAGTTAGAAAACGGAACGTTCCGTATTATGGTGGAAAAACTCAACGTCGCGGATTTCATTCGGGATTTGGAGCGGCTTATTTCGCTTTACGAGGACAAAAAGAACGTAAAATTTACTTTTGACGTTCATTTGAAAAACCCTTTTGCGGTTTGCGATTTCAGGAAGTTAGAGAAAATTTTGCTCAACTTAATTTCCAACGCGGTCAAATACAGCGGCAAGACGGACAGGCGGGTCGCGGTAAAGGTGTACGACGAGGGGGACGATCTATACTTCCGCGTTCGGGACAGGGGAATCGGGATTCCTCCCGCGGAGCAGGAAAATATCTTCAAATTATTTTACCGCGTCGAGGGGTTCAGCACCCGCCAAACGGAGGGTTGCGGCCTTGGACTGACTATGGTGAAAAGTTTGACGGAGGCGCTTGGCGGCGCGGTGTGTGTCGTCAGCCGCGAGGGAAAAGGCAGTGAATTTACCGTAAAACTCCCCCGCAATCAAGACGTGTCCCCGCCCTCTAAAATCGTAGAGGTGGCGTATAGTTACCAACTGTACCGAACGTCAATCGACGAGATTTTTTCCGATATATAGCACGCCTGAAACAGGCGGCAAGGTGAGTTCGACTTTTCCGCCGTCCGTCGGTATTGTTTCGTTCCGCACCGGGTCGTAAAGGGCGCGGTACGCCCCTGTGCCGATTGAAACGCGGCGGGCGCTGTACTCGCTTCGGTTGAGCGCGATATACGCCGTACCGCTTTCCCGCTTGCTTCCCAACGCGTCCCGCCCTCTGCGGATTTCCCGCTTGTAACAGAAGATATCCCCCTCCGCGAAAATCGTTTCATAACCGCCCGTGCGCAGCGGCGCGAAGCCGTTGCGGATTTTGATTAATTTTTGATACCATTCCAACAAGCCCGCGTCCATATCGTCCCAGCGGAACGGTGCGCGGTTGAACGGGTCGGAGTATCCCTCCATGCCGATTTCATCACCGTAATAGATGCACGGCACACCGGGAAAGGTCAACTGCCACAGCGACGCGAGGCGCATACGCTTCCCCGCCAAAAGGTCCGCGTCGTAATCGTGACGGTAAGCCGCGCGTTCCTCCGGCGGGAGGTCGGGCGCGTTGCCAAACAGCGTTTTCGCGCGTGTAACGTCGTGGCCGCCGATCAGGTTCATCAGGGAATAAAAGCACGGCAGAGGATAATTTTCATAAACCGACATCACGATTTTTTCAAAATGCTCCGCGCCGTGCCAGCCCATAATATAGCCGGTAACGCCGTCCCGAAAGGGGTAATTCATCACGCTGTCCAACTCGCCGCCCAAGAGGTATTCCCGCTGAACGCCGTAACTTACCTTGTTGGACGCGTCCTCCCACACCTCGCCGATTATGACGCTTTGCCCGTCCGTCGATTTTGCCGCGTCCCGCAGTTCTTTGATGAATTTATCCGGCAACTCGTCCGCTACGTCAAGCCGCCAGCCCTTTGCGCCGCACCGCAGCCAATGCTTGACAACGCTGTCCTCACCGTTGATGATGAACTCGCGGTAACTGTTCGTCATTTCGTTGACGTTCGGCAGTGTCGTCACACCCCACCAACACGCGTAAACCT
>JAIRSR010000203.1 GCA_031255355.1 Clostridiales bacterium | reverse complement strand
TTCATACCTTGACAAAGGGTTTCGGCTACGTACCAAAAGAGCCGTGAGGCTCTTTCTATGTACAATTTTCAACTCTATTCCATTCTTGCGTCCGTTCCCGCGTACAACCGGGTCAACATTTTGAACGCGTTGTTTTGCTGTGCTACCTTTTGGGGCTTTTTTTCGTCGCCCGAAGTCAACACCCTCACCGCCGCGTACACCGTTGATTTCGGGGCGAAGCCTAAATTTTTGAGGAAATCGCTGTTGTTGACGGCAAAGCCGTACAGCGGTTCGTCCGCGCCCACATGCCGCGCCGCGTCCTCGAACAGGTTCTGCTCTTGGTACAGCCGGTAATAGCCCTCGTCCATCAGAAACAAGTAAGTTTCGCCTACGGCGATTTCCAACTGCGCCTTTTGCTGCATGGCGATATCCTGTTCGGACGTGACCTCTTCGGACAGCGTCAGCAGAGAGAAAAATATTTTGTTCACGCCGTCGCCGTTCACGTCGTCAATATATTGCGACATTTCACTCTCGAAGCCGTCACTGAACGTTTGGTCGAAGTACGCGCCGCCGATATAGGTAACGGTTGCGTCCGTCTTGACGTTGGTGGCACATTCCACAAGGGTGACGGCGGCGATGAACAGCGCGAAAATCCCCGCGATGGTGTGAAATTTGTAGTAATACCAATAATTTTCAAACCATTTTTTATCTAATTTTCCTTTGTCCATACGCACGGCGCTCCTTTCGTAATCCCGCTATCCTTTCGGCTTCATGGTCGGGAACAACAGCACGTCCCGAATGGAGGGACTGTCCGTCAGAAGCATGACCAGACGGTCTACGCCCATACCCATGCCGCCCGTGGGAGGCATACCGTATTCCAACGCCAAAATAAAATCCTCATCCATCATGCTTGCTTCCTCGTCGCCCGCCGCGCGAAGCCGCGCTTGTTCCTCAAAGCGGGAACGCTGATCTACAGGGTCGTTTAACTCCGAAAAGGCGTTCGCGATTTCCCGCCGCGCGATAAACAGTTCAAACCGCTCCGTAAGCCCGGGCCTGCCCGCGATTCTTTTCGCGAGGGGGGAAACCTCGACGGGATAATCCGTAATAAAAGTGGGCTGTACCAAGTGTTCCTCTACTTTTTCCTCAAATACCGCGTTTAACGCCTTGCCCCAGGTGTCCGCGTCCCCGACCGCCGCGCCGACACTTTTCGCCAGAGTCCGCGCCGCCGCGTCGTCATTCGCGACGCTCTCAAAATCCGCCCCGGTGTACTTTTTCACCGCGTCTGACATGGAAAGACGCGCCCACGGCGTTTGCAGGTTCAGCGCCTCGCCTTGGTAGGTGATTTGAAGCGTACCGAGTACCTCATTCGCGATATGGCAAACGAGATTTTCCGTCAAGCGCATGACGTCGTTGTAATCCGCGTATGCTTGATACACCTCGACCGTAGTAAATTCGGGGTTGTGGCGGGTATCCATGCCCTCGTTGCGGAAGATTCTGCCAATCTCATACACCCGCTCCATGCCGCCGACAATCAGCCGCTTGAGGTGCAGTTCCGTCGCGATCCGCAGGTACATATCAATATCCAGCGTGTTGTGGTGCGTGATAAACGGCCGCGCCGCCGCGCCGCCCGGTATGGTGTTGAGTACCGGGGTATCCACCTCTAAAAATCCGTTGCCGTCGAAAAAACCGCGCATGGCGGTGATGATTTTGCTCCGCAGTACAAACGTGTTTTTCACGTCCGGATTTACGATTAAATCAACGTAACGCTGGCGGTAGCGCAAATCGTGATCCTTGAGTCCGTGGAACTTTTCGGGCAGGGGACGGAGGGACTTGGAGAGCAGTGTAATTGTTTTGACCTTGATAGAAATCTCGCCCTTGTGGGTGGTGAACACCTCGCCTGTCACGCCGGCAAGGTCGCCGATATCCAGTTTTTTTACAAGGTCGTAAGCGTCGTCGCCCACCTCGTCCTTTTTGATGTACAATTGGATTTTGCCCTCCCTGTCCGTCAAATCGCAAAAGGACGCCTTACCCATGCCGCGCTTGGACATAATACGCCCCGCGACGGAAACGGCCTTGCCCTCGAACGCGCCGTAATTGTCGATAATTTGCTTCGTCAGCGTGTCTGCGGCATATTTGGTGATTTCATAAGGGTTCGCGCCTGCCCGCGTTAATTCCGATAATTTTTCGCGTCTGACGCGCAGAATTTCATTTAAGTCGGATACCGCGGCGGTTTCATTTGTTATTTCATTCACTTTGAATATTTCCTCCTATTTGTTGATCGCGAGTACTTTGAACTGTATCGTACCGGCGGGAACCACCGCTTCCACGGTGTCGCCGACCTTTTTGCCGATCAGCGCGCCGCCTACAGGGGATTCGTCCGAAATCTTAAACTCGGCGGGGTTCGCCTCGGTAGAGCCGACAATCACGTATTCGGCTTCCTCGTCAAATTCCACATCAAAAACCTTTACTTTGGAGCCGAGTGTCACCACTTCCGTGGAAACGTCGTCATCGTCAATTACCTTAGCGTTTTTGAGCATATTTTCAATCTGCACGATACGGCTTTCCATTTGCGCCTGCTCGTTTTTCGCCTCGTCGTATTCCGAATTTTCGGACAAATCACCGAACGCAAGCGCCTGCTTGATTTTTTCGGCGGTTTCCTTGCGCCGAACCGTCTTTAGCAGTTCCAGTTCCTTTTCTAATTTTTCTAATCCCTCGTAAGTTAATACAACCTGCTTCGCCAATGGCATTTTACCACTCCTTTATTTATTTATAGATGCCCCGGCCGAAAAATATACCGCGAAAATACGGCGTTGTTCGGGGGAACATCTATACGGCGCCCCGGCTTTTCGCATGTCAAGCCAAAGCGGTATATGATAGACTGCGCCGTCAACAGCGTCTGTCGGCGCGGTGAAAATCTATTATATAAATTTTCATGCTATTATATACAATTTTCAAGGAAATGTCAATGTTTTTTTGACGAGGGGTGTGGACGAACGAACTGATTACAAAAAGTCCAACACCGAAAACGGCAATTCACGGGAATTAGGGTCGCGATTCCGTCTGAACTTCATTTTTGCCGCGCCAAATTTGTTATAAGCCTCCACAAATACCGCAACAACTGCATACAGCGTCTCAATTGAGCGCGGAAAACAGCGGCTTCGCCGTGCCAAAATCGGTATGTAATGCCGCAAATCCGCGTTCACGCTCTCGATATTGTGCGTGTCACTTTTATCTCTGAC
>JAIRSR010000178.1 GCA_031255355.1 Clostridiales bacterium | reverse complement strand
CTTACCGCGTCACTGCCGACGGTAGAGGAAAGATTGCCCTTTGCCCGCACCGTCGCGGTATACAACGCGGTACCGCCGCGCGTCATATCGGCAGAGAAATCCGCTGACGTGACGGACGGCGCGAGGGTCTTGGTACTGAACAGTTTGCCGCCCCGGTACAACTGTGCCGTATGCGTCCCCTGTGCGGCGGGGGTAAAGGTCAATATCCCCTCCGCCGAGAGCGCGGCGTTGGCGGGAGGCGCGAGTTTCGCGCGTGTTTCCCCGCTGAAGTCGTAAATTTCGATGTTGTCAAAAAATACGTTCGCGTTGTTCGTCGTCCAAAAAGAAATGGTGTTATCCTTTAACGCCGCGTTGTTGCTGTACCGCATGGTTGCGCCCTCCTGCGCGGTCAAAGCGTTGCCGTCCAGCGCGAACCGCGCCGAGGTATAGTAACCCGCCGCGCCGGGCGTGGATTTTTGCAGTGTAATCTCTACCGTGTGCCACCCCGCCGTATAGGGTACGGCAGGTTCAAAAGCGGTCGCGTTCCCGCCGCTGAAATAGCGGAACAGTCCGTTGTTGAACGAAACGCCCGTGCCGCCGCCGTAAACCGATACGCTTGAAGCGTCGGGGACGTACACCTCCGCCTTGAATACGGCGGTATCCGCCGTCGTACCGGCGGGGTAATAGGTCAGTCCGTTCAAAACCGTTTCCGAACCGTTATTCGCAAGGCGCATGGCGTTGCCGGAAGCGCCCGCCGTAGTGTCCGCTTGTGATACAACCACCCCGCCTGTTGACAATGCCGTGCCCGCCGCCTTGTCCTCAAAATCCACAGCGTCGCGAAGCCTTATGTATTGGTACGGATCCTCTATCGTAAACACCTCGGACGCGGGGGAAGCCGCGCTGTCCGCGTTCACGATCGGGTCCGCGCTGTTCGCTTTCACCGTCGCGGTATACGCGCCCGCGCCGTTGCGAAGCGTGTCATACACCGCCTCCGCCGTGTACAGACTTGTTTCCGTCACGCCGGGATAGGTGTGCAGCACATTGCCGCCCTTGTACAGAGTGACCTCATAACTTGCCGCCTCGGGAACCGCGTTCCAACTGAGGTTCGCGCCGTCACCGGCGGGCGATTCCGGGGTATCGAGGGGAATATTTGAAAGGGTATACACCTTAATCCAATGGATAAACATAATATTCGGCGAAGCGGCGGAACCCGGGTCGATAAAAATTTTGTTAAGCCCCGCGTCACTGTAGCACGTACCGAAGTTGGCAAACCGCTGATACTCCGTGCCGTTCCACAGATACCCCTCCGGGATATTGCGCTTGTTTCCGTCGTTTACGTTGCAGGGATTGACAATCTTAAACTGATACCACCCCGCGCCGGAAAGGGTCGTCCCTGTATCGGCTACATCATTGGAATTGCCGTTGTAATACCGCACTTTTCCGCTCGCGTCGATAATGATACTGCTCTGCATAGGGCTGAAGCCGAAACGCACCGTCTTGCTGCCGTTCCAATACAGACGGATTTCCAACACAAGGGTCTCGGGCGCGGCGATATTCGTAGAATTGAAATAAAATCTGGCGGCGCCGCCGCCGTTATAAACGCCGTTCCCCGCTGCGGACTGTATGCGCATCACATTCCCGGTCAGTCCGTTCGGATAATTCGGGTTGGAGGGCGTCAGTACCATCCACTTATGCGCCGGGGGCGCGGCAGAACTCATTTCCGCCTCAAACCCCAAGCCGTCCGCAGAACTGCTGCTCATCGTAATATCCGTATCTTTCGTGAGGTTGGCGGCGTCGAATCGCTGGTCATACACCATTGCCGCGCTTACGGATACGGGCAGCGCGAACAACCCCGCTAAAATTGTAACCGCGATGATTGCCGATAGAATTTTTTTCACAAAATTACCCCCTATAATAAATTCTAATACTCCTACTACTATTATAAACGGTAATCATGAAATTGACTTGTCTGAATTTGTCTGATTTGTTGCAAAATCTGACTTGCGGCAAGGTAATTTTGTGAAAATTATGAATTATTTGGAAGGCGTTTCAGAAGAACTCCCCGCGCCGGCAAAAAAGATTTTGCGCAACTTCAAGGGGGATACACCGTACTTTTTCTTGAACTCACGCAGAAAGTTAGAAAACGAGCCAAAGCCGGAGCGGAAGCAAATCTCCGTCACGCTAAAGCGGGAGGAAATCAGCATCTCCCGTGCGAACTCCAGGCGAACATCGTTCAAATACTTCTTAAAGGTCATGCCGGTGCTTTTGGAAAAAAGTCTGCTTAAATAGTCGGGCGAAAGGTGGACATACGCGGCGGTACTGTTCAAATCAATATGGTCATGGAAGTTTTTGTGCATATAGCGCAGTACCTCCTGCATACCGCCCTTTCCTCCCGCGTCGTCCGCTTGCAGAGGCTGGTCGCTCTTGTTCACGACAATGGTAATCAGGTGCAGTAAAACGCACTCCAACATATTTTTGAGGATATAACTACGCGCTTGATTGTTTTTCATTTGATTTTCTTTCATAATCAGCGCGAAAGACGCGTCAAAAATCGCCTTATCCTCGCCGGCGCAGGTCAAATTCACGTCGTATAAATTCGCAAGCATGGCGAAAACGCCGGAACTAATCGCGTTTTCGGCAAAAGCGATTTTGCGTATTTCCATCGTTTCAACAATTTTGACTTCGTGAAAATCGGCAGGGGTCGAAAGGAACAAACTGCCGGGGCGCAGGACGTAGGACTTGCCGTTCACCACATTGTACCCAATGCCCGAAATGACATATTCCACTTCGTAGAATTTATGTCCGTGCGCGCCGAAATTTTCCGTTAAAACAAAGTTATCGACATTTATAAGGTTGTTCTTTTCGGTGTAATTACTGAAATTCTCAAGTTGTACCCGCGCGGGCATAGAGAATTTGTTGCCCATTGCAATCACCTCATATACACTCTGCCGTATCACAAAATCATGGACTTGGTTCCGTCCGCGTCAAACCGCCGCACATATTGCACCACCCCGCCAAAATCCACTCTGCATACGCCCACAACCTCATCCGCCGCGCCGTAGCCGATGATCAGTTCCTTGCCGCGCACGATCCCGGCGGTGGAAAACAAGCAC
>JAIRSR010000109.1 GCA_031255355.1 Clostridiales bacterium | reverse complement strand
GTAGAAGAACTTTTTATCTTTACTGAGTGATTTTTTCTATTGGCTTAATTAAGGTTGGACGTTCATACAATTATTGAAAGGTGCGAGATATTTTATAAAAAAAGATTATTGAGTTTAATGTTGGCAGTACTTGTATCGTTGTCTTGCGGTGCGGTGGCATTCGCAGAAGGTAATGATTATTTACAACCTACAGAAGTAACTGTTTTTGACGGAGACATTATTGAAGTCCCGGCATATGACACCATTCCGACAAGAGCAATAAACACCACAAAGCCGGTGTGGGCGTCATATCCCGGCGATAATTTGGTGTCCAAGATTCCAACTGGTACGATAACAGGCTTACGGTAAGCATTTCAAATATTGCTACTTCATCGGTAACTGCGGTTACGGTTAGGGTCGTAGATTCCTACACGGGAAATTCACAGCAAAGTACGTTACAGGTTGGACAATCCGCTGACTTTTTCATTACTGCCGACAATAGATATTATGTGTATATGAAAGGCAATACTGGTGGTAGTAACGTGACTGCAATATTTAGGTCTTGGACAGCTAATTAAAACTGCATACTACCCGTTTCTATAAAGTTCTGAATAGTGTACTTTAACATCAAAACGTCCAACCAAGCCAATAGTCAAAATAAATGAGTTCTATTGGAGTATATAAAAACACGTTATTTCTGAAGGAAATGGCGTGTTTTTATATGACTGTTTTAATTCACTTAAATAAAAGATAAAAAGCTGTTCAAGTTTCTGATATATGGTTAAGTCAATGCCTCTAGACAAATATCCCGATATTATCTGCCCCCTCTGTCACGGCTCTTTTGTTTCTTCTGCTGTCGTTGTTGCTCCTGTTCCTGCTTCTGTAAATTCAATACCCCCCATATAAATTCCCTCACCCTTTCGGGTGCATACTTTATAGCGTCCAAGAAAGGTTTTACCCTTGCTTCAAGTTTGCAGTATTTGTCTAAAAGCCTGTCAAAATTAACTTTTAAATCATTATACGCTTTACGCAGGACGGTATAACTCCCCCTGACTTCCGCACAACTCCTTCCCATAATTCAGACAGGTTTATTATACTCCTTTCCGTGAAAAATAGCAAGCGGCGAATGATTTATGTAAAATTTTAGAAAAATTGTTATAAATTTTTCTATCGCCATTGATTTTACATAAATTTTGAGATATAATCATTAGTATAGCAACACACGCCGATACAAAACACTACATAACACGGAGGGGTTAAAATTGGATACAGAGGAAACAAAGGAAGTAAAATTAGAAACAAGGGCGTTGACAGAATCGCTTCGCGGATTTTCTTCCGCAGGATTTGAATGGAGTTTCGCGCTGTACAACACGCGCAAAAGCCGTGACGGGCTTGCGTTAGAGTGGAAACTATGCCGCATGAGGGACGTCGCGAAATGGACGGAAGTGCTTGCGGCGTACCTGTTGGAAAAAACCGCCGCAGAAAAAACCGTCGCGCCTTACTCCCCCTTTCTTTCACGCGAGGTCATTCCCGCGCTGGCGGAAACGGACGATTTCATCCGTGAGCAACTGTGGGAAACTTTGACGGACATCAAAAACGGCTTGGAATACGCGCCGGAAAACTTCGTAAACGGCGATGTATCAAAGCCCACGGGCTACGCCTTTTACGGCTGCCAAAAGGACGCGGAGGGCAAAGTGACAAAGCAGACGCTGTTTATGCGCCGCGCCAACCCCTTTTTGTCAGGCGACAAAATTCGGCTTTGCGCCGCGCGGGTGAAAGAAATCGTCACCAGTGACACGCCGCTTTTGAAGTTCGCCGCCGCGACGGACTTTTTGCTCATCGACGGCGTTTGTTACTTCTTTTCCGCAGGAATCGAAAAGGATTTTGAACTGAAAAACCGCAACCTTGCTGTTGCGGCAAAGCGCGTGGGGGAAATTGCCAACGCGGAAATTGTCAGTGATTTGGACAAATTAGAGGCCGCCGCTTTTGCCGCGAAAAACGCGCGAAAGTTTATCGACTTCGATAAAACGGTGTTAGCGCACGTCACGCGCCTGTCCATTGTTGACCGCGAGGAGTTCCTGCTGACCTACGGCATTACCGTAGACCGCGGCGGGCGCATGGACACCTCCGACCCCGAACAATGCGAGTTGATTATCGACCTGCTCTGCGGCAGGAGTTGTTTGGACGCGCTCGGGCGGTTGTCGGTGGGAAGCAACATTATGCCAAGAGAATAACAACAAAAATAACAATCAGGGAGGAACACGCTAATGTCAAACACAACTCTGCCGGATTGGCAGAACATGAACATCATACACAGGGGGCGGCTTGCGTCCCACTGTACACTTTTGCCGTACGGTAGCGCGGCGGGCGCGTTGTCGGGGCAGCGCGGCGGGTCGGAATTTTTCCGCCTGTTAAGCGGGGAGTGGCGCTTCCGTTACTGCGAAACAGAGGCACTCGCGCCCGGGGGCTTTGAGCGTCCCGATTACGACGCGGACGCTTGGGACAACATCACCGTGCCGGGCTGTTGGCAGTTTTTCGGCTACGGCGTGAAAAATTATCTGAACACGCGGTACGCGTTCCCCGTAGACCCTCCTACGGTACCGTATGAAACCCCGGCGGGCTGTTACCTCACCGAGTTCACCTTGCCGGAACAGTGGGAAGTTACGCCGCGAAACGACAAAAAAATCAATCTTTTTTTCGACGGCGTTTGCGGCGCGTTCCACCTTTGGGTGAACGGACACGCGGCAGGCTTTAGCCAAGGGAGCCATTTGCCCTCTGAATTTGATGTTACACCCTACCTCGTCAGCGGCAAAAACCGCTTGGCGGTCAAGGTGTACCAATGGTCTTACGCCTCGTACCTTGAAGCGCAGGATATGTGGCGGTTCAACGGCATCTTCCGTGATGTGTACCTCGTCGCGCGGGGGGAAACGCGGGTCGCGGACCTGCACACCAACACCGTGTTTGACGGCGCGTACCGCAACGCCGTATTGAACATAAAACTCCGTATCGACGGCAAGACGGACGGACGCCGCGCGGCGGTATCGCTGCTGGACGAAAACGGCGGCACGGTGTTCCGTGAGGAGTATCCCTGCGCCGCCGAAGTGAATATTTCCCGGGAAATATCCTCCCCCCTGCAATGGAGCGCGGAGACGCCGCACCTGTATTCGTTGGTAACGGAACTGCTTGCGGACGGCGGCGTGATCGAGGCGGTCAAGACGAATATCGGCTTTCGGCAAGTGGAAATTAAAAACGCTATGCTGTTGGTAAACGGCAAGCAGGTCAAACTCAAAGGGGTGAACCGCCACGACACGCACCCGGATTTAGGCTACGCGGTGACGCTCGACGCGATGATCAAAGACATCACTTTGATGAAACAGCACAACATTAACACGGTGCGCACCTCTCACTATCCCAACGACCCGCGCTGGCTGGATTTGTGCGACGCGTACGGCTTGTATGTCATAGACGAAACGGATATTGAAACGCACGGCTTTAACGACGTGGGATATTTCGGTAAAATTTCCGATGACCCGGCATGGGAAGCACTCTACGTTGACCGCGCGGAACGCATGGTAGAGCGGGATAAAAATCATCCGTCCATTATCATGTGGTCGCTGGGGAACGAATCGGGCAACGGCTGTAACCACAGGGCAATGGCGGCGTGGATTCGGTCGCGCGATACTTCCCGCCCCATACATTACGAAGGCGCGGAGGAAGCGGATTATGTGGACGTGTTCAGCAGAATGTACGCCGACGTCGAATTTTGCCGAAAAGTCGGCGAGCGTGAAAATGATCCGCGTCCGTTTTTCCAATGCGAATACGCGCACGCTATGGGCAACGGCCCCGGGTCGCTGCAAGATTACCAAGATTTGTACGACAAATACGACCGACTCATCGGCGGTTGTGTGTGGGAGTGGGCGGATCACGCCATGCGGGTAACGGACGAAAACGGCACGGAATACTTCAAATACGGCGGTGACTTCGGCGATTGGCCGCATGACGGCTGTTTTTGCGTAGACGGGCTGTGTACGCCGGACAGAACGCCGCATACCGGGCTAATCAATTATAAAAAGGTCATTCAGCCGGTGCGCGTGTACGATTCCGACTGCATAAACGGCATAGTTGAAATCGCCAACAAATATGACATAACGGACCTTGCGCGTTTACAGGGCTATTGGTCTCTGCTGCGCGACGGCGAGACGATCCAAAGCGGGCTGCTTGCCGATTTGGAAGTTCCCCCGCACGGGCGCGTCAAGGCGCGGGTTCCCTTTGACAAAACGTTGCCGCGAGAGGGCGCGGAGTACCTGCTGAACTTCAGTTTTCGCTTGAAAAACGATACCCTGTGGGCGAAAAGCGGGCACGAGGTCGCGTATGAGCAAATCGCGCTTCCGACCGCCGCAAAAAAGACCGCCGCGCCGATTGCCGCTATGCCGCCGGTATCCGTGTTAGACCGCGAACATAAAATCGCGGTAGAGGGCGACGGCTTCCGGGCGGTGTTCTGCAAAATCGCGGGAACGTTGGAATCACTTGCGTTCCACGGCGCGGAACTCCTTTCAAAAGGCCCCGCGCTCAACGTGTGGTGGGCGCCGACGGACAATGACCAACCGGGGGGCGACGGCTTTGAAAAATCGTGGCGGGAAGCGGGATTAGACCGCTTGCGGCAGTACACGCGCGGCACGTCGCTGACCGAAACGGCGCGGAATTACGCCGTGGTCACGGTGGACGCGGTGCTTGCCGCACCGTCGTTCCTCCCCGCGTTCCGCGTCAAATACACCTATACCGTCTACGGCAGCGGCGATATTGTGTTAAAAACGGACGTAACGCCCGGCAACGTGCGGTATGACAGACCGCTCCCCAACCTGCCGAAACTCGGGTTGCGGATGATCCTAAAAAAGGGGTTCGACCATATGCGCTGGTACGGACGCGGCCCGCATGAGAGTTACAGCGACCGCAACGAGAGCGCGCTTTTAGGCGTGTACGGCGGGACGGTGGACGCGCAATTTGAAAACCACATCAGACCGCAGGAAAACGGCAACAAAACCGACGTGCGCTGGCTTGCCGAGACGAACCTCAGAGGTATCGGAGTGTTTGCGGACGGACTTTCGCCGCTCAACGTCAGCGCACGGCATTATACCGACGAAAATCTGACGGCGGCGGCGCATACCAACGAACTGGAGCGCATAGATGAGGTGGTTCTGAACCTCGATCATTTGGTATCGGGCGTGGGGAGCGGAAGTTGCGGCCCGAAAACGCTGGAACAGTACCGCGTCAACCCGGCGGATACCTGTTTCACCGTCCGTTTGCGGCCGTTTTCGGGGGACGCTT
>JAIRSR010000106.1 GCA_031255355.1 Clostridiales bacterium | reverse complement strand
AAAATTCCGCGTCCTTGTAGGACGTGTTGCCGCCTCCCGCGAGGACGTACTCCTCATTTTGTCCGTAATCATGAGATATTTTTACCAATTCAGACAGTCCCAACCGTTTCCCTCCGTTCATTGATTGCTGGTAAATTGACAGGTCAATTATACTACAGATGTTATTTTTTTTCAATAGTTTTATAAATTTTAACATTCTTTTTTCGCGCCGTGAATAAAATAACGGTAGAAAGCACGTTCGGGAGGGGATAAAAAATGCGTGTGATTCAGTATAACAGAAGTAAGGCGGTAGCCTACGCCCACAAATGGGCATACGGGCGCAACCCCGCGTATTATGACTTCAACGGGATCGGAGGGGACTGCACCAACTTCGCCTCTCAAGTCCTGTTCAGCGGCAGCGGGGTCATGAATTACACCCCTGTCTACGGTTGGTATTACAGCGGCTTAAACAGCCGCAGTCCGTCGTGGACAGGGGTGCCGTTTCTCTATAATTTTTTGGTGGGAAACACCGGGCCCGGGCCGTTCGGGTCGGACGCGGACGTCAGCCGCGTACAGCCGGGCGACGTTGTGCAGTTATCCTTCGACGGCGTAACGTTCGGGCATACGCCCGTCATCGTCGCGGTAGGCGCACGCCCCGCGACCGGCAACATACGCGTCGCCGCGCATACCTTTAACGCCGACGACAGACCGCTTCACAGTTACACCTATCAAAAACTGCGCTTCATTCACATAGAGGGCGTTCGGGCTTAGCGGCTTTGACCGTACCGCGCGATCATACGCTTGACCATTTCGCCGCCAATCGGCCCGCCTTGGCTGCCGTTTTCCCGCGCCGTCAAATCGCCCTTATAGTGGTCGTTGTTTTCCTTGACGTACTGCAACCTGCCTAAATCCTTGGCGCACTCGAATTTCAGTTTTTGCATCTCGTCATACGCGCCCGGATTAAGTAAGCGTGACTTCCTGTAATTTTTTGACATACTCTTAATCCTCTCCTTTCCTTTCCGACAAAAACACAATAATATTTTGCGCGTTCGTGAGAGAATTATACAAAAATACCGAATTTTCATACGCCACGGCAAAAACTCCTTTGCTAACCCCTCCCCGGTTCGGTAGAGGCTACCGTCGCGCAATACACCACGGCGGCGCCCGCCTTTTTCAGCGTCCTCGCGCAGGCGTGGAGCGTCGCGCCCGTCGTACAGATGTCGTCGATCAAGAGCACCGTTTTATCTATGAGGAAGTCGCCGTTTTTCACGGCGAACGCTTCCCGCACGTTGGCTTTTCTCTCCGCGATTTTCAGCCCGCTCTGCTTGGGCGTGTCTTTCGGCTTCACCAAAATGCCCTCCGCTTTGTACAGCCCTAATTTTTCGCAAACCGCCTCCGCGATGATTTCCGTCTGGTTAAAGCCGCGCTGACGCAGTCTTTTCCCGCTCACAGGCACGTACAGCACCGCGTCGAACGCAATCCCGCCGTACCGCTCCGCAACCGTTTGCGAAAGGAACCCGCCCAGCGTATCCGCAATCCACAGATTGCCCTTGCCGAACTTCATCAGCCGCAAAGCGTCCGCAACCGCTTCTTTGTAGACAAAGCGCGACACGTTCCGCGCAAACGCTCTTTTGGTGTGACGGCACGCGCCGCAGTACAAATCGCCGTAGGAAATATCCAACGGCGCACCGCAAATGCCGCAAGCCTTTTTGTTGTTGTACGGTATGCTGTCCGCGCAATCGGCACAGACGTTATACGCGGTTCTCACATCTATCGCCCGCCCGCAAAAGACGCACAGCGGCGGCGATAACAGGTTCGCCAACAGCCGACGCGCGTTCACAGCAGGCTCCTTAATTTATCCCGCAAGCCCGAAAAACGCTTCTGTTCGCTGACGTTATCCACCATAGCGCGGACGACGCTCTCCCGCCCCGCGAGGACGACCAATTTTTTCGCGCGGGTGACGGCGGTGTACAGCAAATTCCTGTTTTGCAGCATCGGCGCGGAGGGATACATCGGCATTACCACCGCTTCAAACTCACTGCCTTGGCTTTTGTGGACGGTCACCGCGTATGCCAGGTCGATTTCGTCCAGCCGCGCGAAGTCATAGACCGCCTCTCTGTCGTCAAAGAGTACCGCCATTGTTTCGTCCCGCGTATCAATCCGCGCAATCTGCCCCACGTCGCCGTTGAACACGCCCACGCCCCGCTCACCGTCAGAAACGCGCTTCCATTCAAGTTCATAGTTATTTTTAATCTGCATCACCTTATCGCCCTCGCGAAAGGTGACTGTTTTGAATTGCTTTTCCTTTTTCGCCTTGCCGGGCGGGTTCAACGCCTTTTGCAGACGCTCGTTGAGTGCGCTCACCCCCGCAACCCCTTTGCGCGTCGGCGTAATCACTTGAATTTGCGTAATCGGGTCGTAGCCGTAAGTATTCGGCAAGCGGGCGCCGCATAGGTCAACAATTGTGCCTACCAAGTCTTGTCCGTTTTCCCTGTACAGCATAAAAAAGTCACTGCCCCGCTGATTCATCACGGGATACTCACCGTTGTTGATTTTATGCGCGTTTACCACAATCATACTTTCTTTCGCCTGACTGAAAATTTCCGTCAGTTGTATGACGGGCAGGCTTCCCGAAGCGATGACGTCACGCAGTACATCCCCCGCCCCGACGGACGGAAGTTGGTCGCTGTCGCCGACCATAATCAGCCTTGTGCCGCTTTTTACCGCCTTTAGCACGGCGTATAACAACAGCGTATCCACCATACTCATTTCGTCCACAATCAGCACGTCGCAATCCAACGGATTTTCGTCATTGCGCGAAAAAGTCATGCTTCCGCTCTCTTCCGCGAAGCCGACCTCTAACAGGCGGTGCAGGGTTTTTGCCTCTGTACCGCACAGTTCGCTCATGCGCTTTGCCGCTCTGCCCGTTGGCGCCGCCAGCATAATCCGCTTCCCCAAATGCTCCATGACCCGAATAATGGCGTTGATGATGGTCGTTTTCCCGGTACCCGGCCCGCCCGTAATCACCATTGCGCCGTTTTTCAGCGAAGCGAGTACCGCCTCCCGCTGCCGTCCCGCAAGGGTAATGCGCTGTTCCCGCTCTATATCGGCGATAATCCGCTCCGTTTCCAAATCGGTCTGCACAAAACTCACCGAGGCGATTTTCGCGAGCCGCGCCGCAGACTGCAATTCCGCGTTGTGCAGCGCGGGTTGGTATATCGCTTCACACGCGGGAAGCAGTTCGTTAATCAGTTGGTTGGAAAATAACATAGAAGTGATTGCCGCGTCACACTCCCCCGCGTCCGCGCCAATCAGACGGCAGGTACTTTCCGTCAACGTGCCGCGCGGCAAAAAGGTATGCCCGTTCATCGCGCCCTCCCACAGCACGTAACTGACGGCGGCCTCGATGCGCGGCGGGGCGTTCGGCTCCACACCCATACTCATCGCGATTTTGTCAGCGGTCTTAAAGCCGATGCCGTATACCTCGCGGGACAGCATATACGGATTGCTCTTAATCACGTCCACCGACGCGCTGCCGTAGTGCTTGTACACCTTGACCGCGAGGGACGGCGGCACCCCGAACTTTTGCAGAAAAATCACAACATCCCTTACGCCGAGTTGCTGCGCGTAGGACTTCCCGATTTCTATCGCCTTATTGCGTGAAATCCCGCCGATACACGCTAATTTTTCCGGGGAATCCGCAATCACGTTCAGCGCGTCCCCGCCGAAGCGTTCCACGATTTTTTCCGCCGTAACCTGCCGAATCCCTTTGATAATGCCGGAGGACAAGTACTTTAATATATCCGCTTTTTCCTTTGGCAAGTGCTTTTCGTAATATTCCGCCTTAAACTGTGTGCCGTATTCGGCGTGGTTCGTCCAAACCCCCGTCACGGCGACGCTTTCACCCTCTGAAATATAGGGCAAATACCCCACAACGGCGACGTAATCCGACTCCGTTTGAATATAGCAAACGGCATAGCAGTTTTCGTCGTTGTAATAAACAACATCCTCCACTACGCCGGTCAATATTTGCTTTTCGTTACCGTTTTCAGCATCCATTGTTTTTCTCCATAAACGCTATGTACTCCTCGCGGCTCAGCGCCGTTACAAACTCGTAATCGCCGCAAATGCGCTCTAAAATATTCAGCGTGTCGTCCGTTGACCCGAAGTCAACCACATAAATCCGGGGAACCTCTCTTCCGCCGAGGCGGTTCAGGCTTTTCCATACCGTAGTGCGGATAATGTCCTCGATATAATCCTGTTGGTTTTTCACCGATATGACGATGAAAAAGTCGCCGCGGCGTTCACATACCGCGCCGTAAATATTTTTTACAAACTGAATCACGCCGAACACGGCGAAAAAACAGACCGCCGCAGGTAAAAAAACAGTCGTCATAATACCTCACCTCGTTATATCATACGCCGACGGGGTGATTTGTGTTACCATAAAACGGAAATCGCTTGCGGCAAACCTCTGCCGCCCGCGTACTTCCCGCCTGTTACAGCACCTTGCTTAAAAAGGTTTTCGTTCTGGGGTTTTGCGGGTTGCGGAAAAGTTCCTCCGGCGTTCCGCGCTCCGCGATAATGCCGTCGTCCATAAACAGCACCCTGTCTGCGGCTTCGCGGGCAAAGCCCATTTCATGCGTCACCACCGCCATTGTCATGCCGTCCCGCACCAAGTCTTTCATGACTTCCAACACCTCGCCCACCATTTCAGGGTCAAGCGCGCTGGTCGGCTCGTCAAACAGCATAATTTCCGGCGACATGGCAAGCGCACGCGCGATTGCGATTCGCTGCTTCTGCCCTCCCGAAAGTTGGGCGGGGTACGCCTCTGCCTTTTCCCGCAATCCGACGCGCTCCAAAAGGTCGTAGGCGGTGCTTTTCGCCGTATCGGGGGACATTTTTTTCAGTTTGACCGGCGCGAGGGTGATGTTTTTCAGCACCGTCAAATGCGGGAACAGATTGAACTGTTGAAACACCATACCCATCTTTCGGCGCAGTTTGTTCACGTCCGCGCCGCGGCGGGTAATGACTTCACCGTCCACCGTA
>JAIRSR010000158.1 GCA_031255355.1 Clostridiales bacterium | reverse complement strand
GCCCGCCGGAGTTTATGGGCAGGACGGTGCCGGAGGTGCTGCTTTCGGGACATCACGCGAACATCGCGCGGTGGCGGGAGGCGCAATCCGTCAGCCGTACGCGGCAAAAACGCCCGGATTTGACGGCGGCGGAGGAGGAGCGCAATGGCTAAAATCGGCATACTCGGGGGGACTTTTGACCCCATCCATTACGGACACCTGTTTATCGCGGAAAACGCGCGGCGGCAATTTCAGTTGGATAAAGTGCTGTTGATTCCCGCAGGAACGCCGCCGCATAAGACGTTAGTCAGCGTTTCGGACAAGGCGCACCGCTTTCAAATGACCGCGCTTGCCGTGCGCGGGAACGCGGGGTTTGAGGTATCGGATATTGAAGTCGCTCGCGAGGGCGTATCCTACACCGTCGATACGGTGACGGCATTACGGAACGCTTCCCCCGATACGGAGTTTTATTATATTCTGGGCGCGGACGCGCTTTGCGATTTGGTGAATTGGAAGAGTTTCAAAAGACTTTCGGGCATGATTACGCTCGTCGCGGTCAACAGAACGACAGACCGGCGCGGCGACGCGGCGGAGGCGGCGCGGACTCTGACGGAGAAGTATCATATGACGGTACACACGCAGGACACGCCCGGCATTGAGATTTCGTCTACGGAAATACGGCGGCGGGTGCGGGAGGGTTTGCCCGTGCGGTACCTGCTTCCCGACGCTGTGGCGCGATATATCGCGAAGCAAAAATTGTATCGGTAGAGGAGGAGTCGGCGAATGGAAATCGATCAAATAGAGGCGCGGCTGTCGCGTATGCTGTCGCCCGCCCGGTTCCGTCACAGCGTAGGCGTAAGGGGGGAGGCGGCGCGGCTTGCCGCCCGCTACGGCGCGGACGGCGTGAAAGCGGAACTCGCGGGGTTGGCGCACGATTGCGTGAAAGAGGTTCCCCACGCCGCCGCGCTTGCCATGTGCGAGATTTACGGAATCCAACCGGACCAAGTGGCGCGGCGGCAAACCAAACTGATTCACGCGTGGCTCGGCGCGGAGTTCGCGAAAGACAATTTCGGGTTGAGGGACGCGGAAATCTATGACGCGATTCGGTACCACACCACCGCGAAAGCGGATATGCCGCTGTTGACCAAGATTATTTACATCGCCGACCAAATCGAGCCGGGCAGGACGTTCGAGGGGGTAGAGGCGTTGCGGAAGCGGGCGTACATAGACCTTGACGCGGCAATCCTTGACAGTTTGGATTACACGATAGATAAATTGATACGCAACAAAAAAATGCTGCATCCCGAAACGGTAAACGCGTGGAATTTCCTTTTAGACCTGCCATGATTCCGCTCGCGCGATGGGGTTAGGACAGGCTTAAATCACCAAATATTGGATAGGAGTGAACGTATGTCATTGGAACTTGCGAAGCGGATTGTTGGAATTTTAGACGACAAAAAGGCGTTGGACGTACAGGTGATCGACATCAGCGAGGTCAGCCAACTTGCGGATTATTTTATCATTTGTTCGGGAACTTCCTCTACCCATGTCAAGGCGCTTGCCGACGAGGTGGAGTTTCAAATCGGCGGGAAAGAGAGCGACGCCGCCTTTCACAAAGAGGGGTACGGCAGCGCGGTTTGGGTGCTGTTGGATTACAGGGACGTGATTGTGCATATTTTTTACGGGGAAACCCGTGATTTTTATAATTTAGAGCATCTGTGGACGGACGGCAAGAAGGTGACGCTGTAGCGCGGTAAGCGGAACCGATCCACGGGATAGACCAATGAAATAGCGGAGGTGCGGCGTATGCGGTACAATTACGGTGAGATCGAAAAAAAGTGGCAAAAATTTTGGGACGAAAACGACACGTTCAAGGCGCGGGGCGATCAGTCCATGCCTAAATTTTACGGCTTGGTTGAATTTCCTTATCCGTCGGGGCACGGTCTGCACGTCGGACACCCGCGCGGGTACACGGCGATAGACATTATCGCGCGGAAAAAGCGTTTGGAGGGCTATAACGTCCTGTTCCCTATGGGGTGGGACGCGTTCGGGCTTCCGACGGAGAATTACGCGATCGCGAATAAAATTCATCCCGCCGTTGTGACAAGCGATAACATCAAAAATTTTAAGCGTCAGTTGAAAATGCTCGGCTTTTCCTTTGATTGGTCGCGTGAGGTCAACACCACAGACCCCGCCTATTACAAGTGGACGCAGTGGATTTTTTTGAAGTTGTTCGAGCGCGGTCTGGCGTATAAAACGAAAATGCCGATTAACTTTTGCACCGGCTGTAAGGTCGGTCTGGCGAACGAGGAGGTTGTGGGCGGCGTTTGCGAACGTTGCGGAAGCGAGGTCGTACAGCGTGAAAAAAGTCAATGGATGCTCAAAATCACGGCGTATGCCCAACGGCTGATTGACGATTTGGACGGCTTGGACTATATCGAAAAGGTCAAGGTGCAGCAGAGGAATTGGATCGGGCGTTCGGAGGGCGCGGAGGTAAAGTTCGCGCTGCGCGGCACGGACGACGCGGTTACGGTGTACACCACCCGCCCGGATACGCTGTTCGGCGCGACGTACATGGTGCTGTCGCCGGAGCATCCCTATTTGGAAAAATACCGCGAAAGAATCAAAAATTATGACGAAGTCAGCGAATATCGGGCGCGGGCGGCGAAAAAGTCCGAATTTGAACGGACGGAAATCGCCAAAGAAAAAACCGGAGTGGCGTTAGAGGGCTTGACGGCGGTGAATCCGGTCAACGGCAAGGAAATTCCGGTGTGGATCAGCGATTACGTCCTTGTTACCTACGGCACGGGCGCGATTATGGCGGTTCCCGCGCATGATACCCGCGATTGGGAGTTCGCGAACAAGTTCGGTTTGCCGATTATCGAGGTGGTATCCGGCGGCGGGGACGTGCAAAAAGAGGCATATACCGACGTTGCGGACGGCATTATGGTAAACTCCGGCTTTTTGGACGGCATGGCGGCAAAGGACGCTTCGGCGGCGATGATTCGGTTTTTAGAGGAAAACGGGTTGGGCGTGAAACGAGTGAATTACAAACTCCGCGACTGGGTGTTTTCGCGTCAGCGGTATTGGGGGGAGCCGATTCCGCTGGTGTGCTGTGACAAGTGCGGATACGTGCCGCTTCCCGAAAGTGAACTCCCGCTCACGCTGCCCGAAACGGAGGACTTCGCACCCGGCGGCGACGGGGAATCGCCGTTAGCGGCGTTGACGGATTGGGTCAACACGGTTTGCCCGAAGTGCGGCGGCGCGGCGCGGCGCGAAACGGACACCATGCCGCAGTGGGCGGGTTCGTCGTGGTACTTTTTGCGGTATACCGACCCCGCGAACAATGACTTTTTGGCGGGCATGGACGCGTTGAAATATTGGCTTCCCGTCGATTGGTACAACGGCGGTATGGAGCATACGACCTTGCATTTGCTGTATTCGCGGTTCTGGCACAAGTTCCTGTACGACCTCGGCGCGGTACCGACCAAGGAGCCGTATCAAAAGAGGACTTCTCACGGTATGATCCTCGGCGAAAACGGTGAGAAAATGAGCAAATCGCGGGGCAACGTCGTCAACCCCGACGATATTGTCCGCGACTTCGGCGCGGATACCTTTAGAACCTACGAGATGTTTATCGGCGCGTTCGACCAAGCGACGCCGTGGTCTATGCAAGGGGTCAAGGGCTGCTTTAAGTTTTTAGAGCGCGTCTGGGGCTTGCAGGCGATTATGACGGACGGCGCGGAGTACTCCCCCGCGTTGGAAAGCGCGGTACACAAGACGGTGAAAAAGGTGACGGAGGACATCGACCGCATGAAGTTCAACACCGCCGTCGCCGCGCTGATGAGTTTGCTCAACGAAGTTACCAAGGCGGGCAGTATTACCAAGGGGGAGTACAGCGCGTTATTGGTGCTGCTCAATCCGTTCGCGCCGCATATCACGGAGGAAATCTGGCAGAGAATCGGCAACAAGGGGACGATTACGGACGGCGCGTGGGTGACGTTCGACCCCGCAAAAACGCGGGACGGAGAGATTGAAATCGTCGTCCAAATTAACGGCAAGGTCAAGGACAAGCTGGTCGTCGGCGCGGACGAGGATACCGAAACGGTCAAGGCAAAGGCTCTCGCGCGGGAAAAGGTGCGGGAACTTTTGGACGGCGGGGAAATCGTCAAGGTCATTGTGATCCCCGGCAGGCTTGTGAACATTGTCGCGCGGGGTTAGACAGGCGTTAAACGAAGGGGGAATTATGGTGGAGAACAGTCAGTATCTGGGGCAGGTTCAGACGGTTACAATATGCGCACTGGCGATTTTTTCAGCGGTTATGGTTCTGATTGGCGTATACAGCGTGAAAAAAACGCGGACGGTGGAGGGCTTTTTGCTCGGCGGTAGGAAAATCGGCGCGTGGATTAGCGCGTTCGCCTATGGGACGACGTATTTTTCGGCGGTGATTTTTATCGGCTACGCCGGGCAGCACGGTTGGAATATCGGCTTTGCTTCCATGTGGATCGGGGTGGGCAACGCGGTGCTCGGCTGCCTTGCGGCGTGGCTCGTCCTCGCGAAGCGGACGCGGCGCATGACGCACCGGCTTGGCGCAAAAACCATGCCGGAGTATTTCGAGGCGCGTTTCGGCAGTACGGCAATGAAGATTTACGCCGCGCTGATTATCTTTATCTTTTTGGTGCCGTATTCCTCGGCGGTGTATAAGGGGTTGGGTTCCCTGTTCGTGACGATATTCCCCGGCGCGGATATTGTGATTTGCATGGCGATCGTTGCCGCGCTTACCGCCGTGTATCTGGTGTTCGGCGGTTACGTCGCGACGGCGTACACCGACTTTGTACAGGGGCTGATTATGATCGCCGGCGTAATCGTTATGGCGGCGGCAATCGTCCTGAACCCGGAGGTCGGCGGGCTTGCCCGGGGCGCGGCGCGGATTCGCGAACTCGGCGCGGCGACGGGGAACGCTTCCTTAGTCAGTTGGTTTGGCGGCAACAGCCGTGGCTTCCTCGCCTATAACATCATGCTGACGAGTTTCGGCACGTGGGGCTTGCCTCAAATGATTACCAAATATTACGCCATAAAGGACGAGCGCAGTATCAAACAGGCGACGGTGATTTCCTCACTGTTCGCGCTGATTATCGGTGTGGGGGCGTACTTCGTCGGCTCACTCGGCAGGATTTTTGTTCCCGCCGCAGAAAACGGCTTGCCCGCAGGCGGCTTTGACATGGTAGTCCCGCAGACGCTGATGCGGGCGCTCGGCATGGACGGCAACCTTTTAACCACAATCGTGCTTGCCGTGATTATGCTCCTGCTGCTCTCCGCGTCCATGTCCACGCTTTCGTCCATTGTGCTGACTTCAAGCAGCGCGATTTCCGTAGATTTGATTCCCGCCGCGTACCCCGCGTTCAAGGGAAAACGCCAAATGGCGGTCATGCGGCTGTTGTGCCTGTTGTTCGTCGCGCTGTCCTTTTTGTTCGCCACGGCGAATCTTACGTTTATTGTGAATTTGATGTCGTTTTCGTGGGGGATTGTTTCGGGCTGCTTTATCGGGCCGTTCATCTGGGGGCTGTATTGGCGCAAAACGACGGCGGCGGGCGCGTGGGCGGGTCTGCTGAGCGGGTTGGTAGTGGTCGCCGCTTTGACGCTGCTTCATACCGCGTCATCGGGGAGTTTTCAGTTCGCGATGAGCATGTCGCCGCAATCGGGCGTATCCGCTATGGCGGTTTCTATGCTGATTGTACCCGCCGTCAGTCTGGTGACAAAAAATGTTCCCGCAAAAGAGGCGGAGCGGGCGTTCAGCATAAAATAATTTCGCAAAATAATTTTGTAAAGGAATGGGTGTAGCGATGTGGAACAGGGAAGTTGAAACAATGCGCCGCCGCGATATGGACGCGCTTCAATTAGAGCGTCTGCAACGGACGGTGAAAAGGGTATACGATACGGTGCCGTTTTACCGCGCACGGTTGGACGGCGCGGGGATTACGCCGGACGGCGTGAAGTCGCTGAACGATTTGCGGAGGATTCCGTTCACCGTCAAAGACGACTTGCGGGATCATTATCCGTTCGGGCTGTTTGCCGCGCCAATGCGGGAAATCGTGCGGATTCACGCGTCCAGCGGCACGACGGGGAAGCCGACCACGGTGGGCTATACCCGCGCGGACCTTGATATGTGGAGCGAGTGCGTGGCGCGTTTGGTGACTATGGCGGGGGGCGGCGCGGACGATATTGCGCAAATCGCCTTTGGCTACGGACTTTTTACCGGCGCGTTCGGGCTGCACGGCGGGTTGGAAAAAATCGGGGCAAGCGTCATACCGATGTCCAGCGGCAACACCGAAAAGCAGATTATGATTATGCGCGATTTTATGAGTACGATCCTCGTCAGTACGCCGTCCTACGCGATGTATATGTCGGAGGCGTTGGAGGAACAGGGCGTTAAGAAATCCGACCTGAAACTTCGGATCGGGCTGTTCGGCGCGGAGGGTTCCACGGAGGAAATGCGCCGTCAGTTGGAGCATCGTTGGGGCATTACCGCTACGGAAAACTACGGTATGAGTGAGTTGGTCGGCCCGGGCGTTTCCGGTGAGTGTACGCGTAAAACAGGGATGCACATCAACGAGGATTGCTTTATCCCGGAAATCATCAACCCTGAAACAGGGGAAACGCTCGAATACGGGCAAACGGGGGAACTTGTCATTACCACGGTGCTGAAAGAGGGGATTCCCCTGTTGCGGTACCGCACCAAGGACATCACCCGCTTGATTCCCGAACCGTGCGCTTGCGGCAGGACTACGATGCGGATGGCGAAAATCCAGGGACGCTCTGACGATATGCTGATTATCCGTGGGGTCAACGTCTTCCCCTCACAGGTGGAGAGTGTGCTGTTGGGTATGGCGCATATCAGTCCGCATTATCAGTTGGTCGTGTCGAAAAGCGGTTACACCGATGTGTTAGAGGTGGTCGTGGAGTTGGAGGACGACGCGCTGCTTGATTCTTTCGGGCAATTGGAAACGTTGGAAAAATCCATTAAACATAAACTGCACGTGGTTTTGGGGCTGGACGCGCAGGTGCGCCTTGCGGAGCCGAAAACGATAGAACGCTCGACGGGTAAGGCGAAGCGGGTTATTGATTTGCGCTGACGATAAAGGAGTGTGGTTATATAATGAAAAAATTTATGCTTGGCAACGAAGCGGTTGCCAGAGGAGCGTATGAAGCGGGGGTAAGCGTCGTATCGTCCTACCCCGGGACGCCCAGCACGGAAATCACTGAAACAATCGCGAAACATTATGACGAGATTTACTCCGAGTGGGCGCCGAATGAAAAGGTCGCGCTTGAAGTAGCAATCGGCGCGTCGTTCGCGGGGGCGCGGGCGATGTCGTGTATGAAGCACGTCGGTTTGAACGTCGCCGCAGACCCGCTCTTTACCGCGTCGTACACAGGGGTAAACGGCGGCTTGGTGGTGTGCGTCGCGGACGACCAAGGGATGCACAGCAGCCAAAACGAGCAAGACAGCCGTTTGACGGCAATCGCCGCGAAAGTGCCTATGTTAGAGCCTGCCGACAGCGCGGAATGTAAGGCGTATGTCAAGCGGGCGTATGAATTGAGCGAGCAATATGATACGCCGGTGCTGCTTCGTCTTTCCACGCGGATTTCACATTCTCAAAGCCTTGTGGAATCGGAGGAACGCGTGACGCCGCCGCGCGGGGCATACGTCAAGGACGCGGCGAAGTACGTCATGATGCCGGCAATGGCGATGAAACGCCGTCACTATGTGGAAAAACGCCTCGACGATATGCGGGCGTTTGCCGAGGACTGTGAATTTAACAGGATAGAGCGCAACAGCGCGGAAGTCGGCGTAATCGCGGCGGGAATCGCGTATCAGTACGCAAAAGAGGTGTTCCCGGACGCGTCATTTTTGAAAATCGGCATGATTCACCCGCTGCCGTCAGACTTGATTCGGCAGTTCGCGGCAAGCGTCAAAAAGGTGTATGTGGTCGAGGAATTAGACCCGGTCATTGAAAACCACTGCAAAGTCCTTGGGATTGAAGTGATAGGGAAAGAAATCTTTCCAAATATCGGGGAGTTTAACGCCGCGCAGCTTCAGCGGGCGGTGTACGGCGGCGCGGTTGATTCCTACCGAATCGAGGAGCCAATCCCGGGCAGGCCGCCCGTGATGTGCGCGGGATGTCCGCATCGGGGCACTTTTTACGTCTTGAAAAAATTAGGCTTGGTGGTGAGCGGCGACATCGGTTGTTATACGCTGGGTGCGCTTCCCCCCACGGCAAGTATGGACGTATGCGTCTGCATGGGCGCGAGCGTCGGCATGGCGCATGGTATGGAAAAGGCGGGGGGCGAAATTTTCACCAAAAAAACCGTCGCGGTCATCGGCGATTCGACTTTTATTCACAGCGGCGTTACCGGGTTAATCAATATGGCGTACAACAAGGGCGGCGGCACGGTAATCGTGCTGGACAACTCGATCACCGGCATGACGGGGCATCAAGACAACCCGCTTACAGGGCTTACCATTAAGGGGGAACCGACGCGGAGCGTTGATTTGGTCAAGTTGTGTGAGGCGATCGGCATAGAGCGGGTGGTGGTCGCGGATCCATTTGACTTGGACGGCTTTGAGCGGGTCGTGCGGGAGGAAACCGCTTCCGACGCGCCCTCCGTAATTATCGCGCGCAGGCCGTGCGCATTGTTGAAAAACGTCAAATACGGCGGCGCGTTTGCCGTCAACAACGCCTGTAAGAACTGTAAGGCGTGTATGAAGTTGGGCTGCCCCGCGATTTCCGCCAAGGCGGGCGGCGTGGCAATCGACGCGGCGCAGTGCAACGGCTGCGGCTTGTGTACGCGCGTGTGTAAATTCGGCGCGATCGGAGGTGCGGAGGCATGACGACAAGTATCATGATTGTAGGCGTAGGCGGGCAGGGAACCCTCCTCGCGGGGAGAATCTTAGGCAACGCGGCAATCGCGCGGGGGTATGACGTGAAAATGTCCGAGGTGCATGGCATGTCACAGCGCGGCGGGAGCGTCGTGACATGCGTTCGGTACGGCGAAAAGGTGTACTCGCCGGTCATCGCGGAGGGCGGCGCGGACGTGATTTTGGCGTTTGAGCAGTTAGAGGCGTACCGCTATTTGAATTATCTGAAAAAGGGCGGCGGTATGCTGATGAATACCCGCGCCATAGACCCTATGCCGGTGATTACGGGCGTTGCGGAGTATCCGGGGGATATTCCGGGTAAAATAAAGAACGCGGGTGCGCGGGTGGTCGCCGCAGATGCGTTTGCCGCAGCGGTGGAAGCGGGAAGCGCAAAGGCGGTAAACGTAGTACTTATCGGGCTTTTGGCGGCTGAAACAGAGATTCCGAAAGACGTGTGGATGAACGCGGTGGAACAAACGGTGCCGCCGAAGTTTTTAGAGATTAACAAAAAGGCGTTTGATTTGGGCTATCATTTGCGGTAAGCGGTGAAGGAGTGGTAATAAATGAATACGTTTTGGGATCGGAAAAACGAGTGCGCGACAAGGGATCAGTTGTACGATTTGCAGTCCAAGCGGTTACGCGCCTTAGTGAAGCGCGTCTACACCAACGTCCCCTATTACAGGGCAAAGATGCACGATAAGGGGTTGGTGCCGGAGGATATAAAATCTGCGGAGGATTTGGAAAAACTGCCATTTACAACAAAGCAGGACCTGCGGGAAACGTATCCGTTCGGGCTTTTTGCCTCGCCTATGGAGGATATTGTGCGCGTCCACGCCTCCAGCGGGACGACGGGGAAGCAGATCGTGGTCGGCTACACGCAAAACGACATCGCGCTGTGGGCGGAGTTAATGGCGCGGTGCCTTACCATGACGGGCGCGGACAGGCGTTCTACCGTGCAGGTGGCGTATGGCTACGGACTGTTCACGGGCGGGCTTGGGGCGCATTACGGCGCGGAGCGAATCGGCGCGGTGACGGTACCCGCCTCGTCAGGCAACACCCGCCGCCAAATCACTACCATGAAAGACTTCGGCACGACGGTGCTTTGCTGTACGCCGTCCTACGCGCTGTTTTTAGCGGAAACAATGGAGGAAATGGGCGTGAACCCGGACGAACTGCGGCTTATGGCGGGTGTGTTCGGCGCGGAGCCGTGGACGGAG
>JAIRSR010000096.1 GCA_031255355.1 Clostridiales bacterium | reverse complement strand
CCGGCTCTATCCGAATCAAGCCGCCGACGTTTTCAAGGAGTTCCCGAACGATTTTAATCCCTATGCCGTGTCCCTCCCCGCTGCCCTTGGTCGTTTCCAAAACGCCGTCCCGCATGGACAACTCACCGTTAAAGGGGTTGGAAATTTCAATAAACGTCCAATCCTCGTCCCCGCCGCTGGTGATTTCGATCCGACGGTCACATTCGGGCAACTTCAAACACGCCTCTATCGCGTTGTTGGTGATGTTGGTGAACACGCGAATCATGTTCAAATCCGTCAGCGCGGTATTTTCGGGGATATATACCGTAGCGGAAAACGCAATGTGACGCTCCTCGGCGGCGTTGGCGGTATCCTGCAAAACCGCGTCCAGAACAATATGGTTGGAATAACTTTTATACACCAAGGGATTTTTTTGCAGCGTGTTGTAAATATCGTCGATGAGTTGTATCGCCTTTTGATTTTCCCGATTCCGCAGCAGACTTTTGATAGACGCCATCATGTCGCGGTAATCGTGCTTAAAACTGCGGTAACTTTCGGTAAATTCCGCGTAGGACTGATAATGCCGCAACTGGCGCGTCAGTTGCTCCTGCAACAGCCGCGCGTGCCGTTCGTACTCCGTCAGCACACTGACCCGCAGCGCGTTGACGAGCAAATGCCCCATAGCGAGAAGCCCTAAGATAAAGGAAGCGATTGCCGTCAGAGTAAACCACATATGCGTCACGTGGTAACGCCCCGAATCAATCAAAAGCAAGTACACAATCAAAGAAAAACGGCAAACCGTGACGAACAGCAACTGCTTCTCGTCGCGGAACAGCGTTTTGAGTTTGTCGGCGGGTAACAGGCGGCGGCTTACCAAAAGGTCTAACAAAAACGCCGCGAGAACCGCCGCCGCGAACGCCGCGTAATAGGCAAGGTCTGTATCCAGCGTCAACCGCCCGTTTTGACTGAACGCGGGGGCGAATAACGCCGTCGTCATGCCCCGCGCCCAGACCAAATGAGAAACATACAGCCCGCACGCGTAAAAAGCCTGTTTTGCGCGCATACGGTAAAGGAGTTTGAACTCTATCACGGATAAAACCGTCAAAATCGCAATATCGAGGTACGCGTGGGCGCGGAACTGTCTGCACACGAAAAAGCAAGCGGTGTTGATTCCCACGGCGGCAATCAAAACAGGCGTATAGCCCCGCTTCTGCTCGGCGTGTTTTTTGAAATACCGCAAAATAAACAGGCTGTACAGCACCAAAAAAAGTGCCGTAAGGGTTTTCAAAAACAACAGCATACCTTCCACCCCCTACACTCGATTACAATCGACTTGTTCAGCGGCAAAAACGCTTAAATCCGATAGACGCTGAACTGTGACATATACGCGGTAAAAGCCTCCTCCAACTGCTGCGCGTAAGTGCCGCCGACCGGGATTTTAATGCCCGATTTCAACAAAAGGCTTTGCGCGTGAAACTTCGCGATATATTGCAGATTCACGATATAGGAGCGGTGTGCGCGTATAAAATTTTTGCCCTCCAAATGCTTTTCCAACTGCCCCATAGTGGTATAATATTGGAAGTTTTCCCCCTCTTGGCAATAGACCGTAACCCGCCGCCGCCAAATTTCAAAATGCGAGATACTTTTCAGCGGAATCAGTTTGCGCACCGTGCCGCTTTCGTAGACGAACATATCGGTAGTTTTATCCTTTACCAGCGATACGGCGCGGAGGAACACCCGCTCGAACTTCGCCGCCGTAGTTGCTTCCTTAATCAAATACTGCACGGGCGTAACGTCGAACGCGTCGAACACATAATCCCCGCTTGTGGTGAGGAAAATGATTTCCGCCTTACAGCCGCACCGCCGCAGTTGCTTTGCCGCGTCCATGCCGTTTTGCCCGCCCATTAAAATATCCAGATAGATAATATCCGCCTCGTTCGGCGCGTCGGAAAGATAAAACACAAGCGACTCCGCGCTCTCGAAAGTAGAAACGGCGACCTCTAACTGATGCTTTTTCGCGGACTTCGTAATCATTGCGCTGTATTTTTCAAGCGTTTCCCTGCTGTCGTCGCATAGTAAAACCGTTAACATGAACCATCACCTTCCTTTGTCTTCGGATCGCGCGGCGCACCCCGCCTCACTGTCGTTTCGCTTTGCGGAGCCACGCGGAATACAGGGAGAACGCGCGTTCCACACCCGCCTGATAGGTACAGCCCACCGGGAGGGATTCGCCGGATTTCAACAGCAGGTTGTTCCGCTCTATCGCCGCGATATACGGCAAATTCACCAGATAAGAGCGGTGCGTCCGCACGAATTGCTGTTCCCGCAGTTGATGTTCCAGCATGTCCATACGCGCGTAAAAACTCAACCTCGTCCGCTCGTAATGCACGGTAATGACGCGGTTGTTAATCGCGAAATAAGAGATATTTACAAACGGCAAAATCACCGTGGTATTGCCCGACGAATGTAGCAAAAGGCTGTTCCGCTCCTTGCGCCGCCGCGCTGCGAGGGCGACGCGCAAAAAAATCCCCGCGAATTTTTCCGGCGGCGTTTTTCCGTGCAGTAAATACTGCGTCGGCCTTGCCTCGAACGCGTCATACACCCGCGCCGCGTCGTCGGCCAAAAATATAATGTCCGCTTGGCAGCCAAGCCCGCGCAGCTCCTTTGCCGTTTCGATTCCGTTACTTTCGCCGTCAAAGGGCTCCATATAGATGACGTCCGCTTTGCCGGGACAATCCGAAAGTTGTTCCAGCAACGCCCCGCCGCTGAGGACGGACGTGATCTCACTTTTGATGTCATACCGCGCCGACAGGGATTTGAGCACCCCCCGGTACTTCTCTATACGCAACTGATCCGAAAGACAGATATAAACATTCAGCACAAAACCACCCCTTTGCCCTCCACCGCTATGGTACTTGTAATCATACCACAACCGCGAGGGGAAAAGGCGACAATGTTCCCAATTCAAGTTTTTTTGTACTGTATTTATCAAAACGGCAAAGTATCGCGCCGCCGCGCGTGAGCACCGCGCGAAATACGCGGTGCTCTGCGGTGTAAGATTTTCCCTGTAAAATACGCGCTCTCCGGCGGGGTTCCGTGCCGTTGCTTCCGTCAAGCGTCACCCGCAATTCCTGTTAATAGTACCCAATCACCTCCGCGTAGGCGTTTCCGTCCGCGGACTGCGCCAGCGTGATTTTGCCGGAAACCAACTTAAATTGCAGCGTCGTCCCCGCCGGGTAGGAAGCCACCCAACTCACGCTCGTTACACCGTTTGCCTTGATCGGGAACGAAATCCCCGTTGCCGCGCCGTCGCGGTAAAGTTCCACTACGGGGTCGCCGAAATAGGTCTGCACGTTTAGCCCGACGGTGATTTTATGGTATTTTGACGCGCCCAACACCAACGCGTCGCCCGCGCCTCCCAAATCCGTATCCGACGGCGGGGAAGTCTGACGGAACGAAATCGCTTCCCCCGCTTGGCAGGTTTGCGCCGCGCCGCTCAAAGCCGAGGACATCGCGGCGACGGGGGCGGGTGACGGTGCGGGTGGCCCTTGCGGTCCCGTAGGCCCGATAGGTCCCGTAGCCCCGGTCGGCCCTGTCGCGCCGGGAGGCCCTTGCAGACCTTGCGCCCCCTGTACCCCCTGTAGTCCTTGCGGGCCGGTCGGCCCCGTGCCGCCTTGCAAGCCCTGTATGCCCTGTAAGCCTTGTAATCCTTGCGGGCCGGTTGGCCCTGTACCGCCCTGTAAGCCTTGCAACCCTTGCGTTCCCTGTAGTCCTTGCGGCCCCGCCGCGCCCGTCGCTCCGGTAGGCCCTGTCGCCCCCGGCACGCCCTGTTGCCCCGGCGCACCCGCGTTGCCCTGTAATCCCTGTAATCCCTGCGGCCCCGTAGGGCCTGTATTGCCCTGTAACCCCTGTTGTCCGGTCGGCCCCGTATCACCTTGCAAACCTTGCAGTCCTTGGGGCCCTTGCAACCCTTGCGGCCCCGCCGGGCCTATCGGCCCCGGACTTCCTTGCAGTCCTTGTTGCCCCTGTTCGCCCGAATCGCCCTTGCTTCCCCTCGGGCCGGGCATTCCTTGCGGGCCGCGCGGCCCTATCGGACCGGGGCAGCCCGGATCGCCCTTTGGCCCCGGACAGCCCGGGATTCCTTGCGGGCCTTGCGGACCGATCTGGCAGCGGTCGTTACACTTGGCGCAATGACCGCACGGAGCGTGCGCACCCGGATTACAATGCTGAAGTTTACATGAAGTGTCCAATTCCTCCTCCTCCTTACTTTTTAATCACCGCGCCTGTTTGCGCTGATTCGCGGTTCTACTTTCATTTTATTCCAAAAAACGCCCGAACGCGGCGCACAAATTCCTGCGGTTGTCAATTATCGGATAGGCTTGCGATTGTGTATCCACCCGCGAAACGCCGAACTCCGTCAAATTCCGTCAATTCACGCCGGAATCCCGCGTGACGCGGCGAAGCGTTTCGCGCAGATACCCCTCCGCCTCCCGCATACGCGCCTCGGGAATGGCCTTGTTTGTCATTTTCCACAGAATAAAATGCGTCAGGCCGCCCGCGCAAAAGCGGGATACCACGCTGTGCCGCAGGCTAATTTGACCGCTTTGCCGTTCCTCGCTTGAGAGCGCGAGGACGGAAGTCATAAAATCAGCCAGCAACGCCTGTAACTCTCCGTCAGAATCCTTGACCAAATTCATAAAAACAGTTTCGTATTTGCCGAGAAACGCGCCGACGGCTCTCTCTGTCGGCTCTCCGTCCGGCATACGGAGAAATCCGTCCCTGAACCGCGTCAGCCAGTCGCGCAGTAAGTCATATTTATCCGTAAAGTGCGTGTAAAACGCGCTTCGGCTTACCAACGCTTTGCCGCATAGGTCGGATACGGTGATTTTACTGAATTTGCGCCGCTCCAACAGCGCGAGCATTGCGTCCGTCAACGCCGCCCGCGTTTTGCGCTTTCGTAAATCTTCCCTTTCAATGTCGTGTGCCATATTTTCCCCCGCCAATCATTAGACCTATGCAAAGTAAGCGAACAGGTCTATTTATGCTGATATTTTGATACATATTCCATTCTTGTGATATACTATGCCGTGGGGGAATCGCAAAACACCCCCTACGGCGAAGTTCATCACGTTTGCGGAATTTAGCTAATAAAACGGAGCGGCAGTAAACACTTCAAACAGTGTTACTACCACTCC
>JAIRSR010000138.1 GCA_031255355.1 Clostridiales bacterium | reverse complement strand
CCAATGCGCGGCGACGGTGCAATCCAACCGCCGTTGCAGCAGTTCGCAGGTGGCGGCATATTCCTCCGTTCGGGTTCCGAGCGCGTAACTTTCGTGGTTGATACGGAAAAAGTCCACCCGCCGCGCCGCGTGCGGCAGTTCCCGCCCGCGCGAGTTTTGACTCCACGGTTGATGTACCGCCCACGCCCGGTAGAGGTTCGCGGCGGTTTGCCAATCGCCCTTGAAAAAACGGAACACAAAATCGTAAGGCATATCGTAATACCGTTCGATCCCCATGTTTTCAGGGTAATTTGTCAGCGCGAAGTCAAAGCCGTCACAATCGTCGTTGCGGTAAAACCCCACCGTTTTGATGTACGCGCCGCCGTCCTCCGTAGAAAAATACAGCCCGTGACTGTCGCGGGAATAGTACGCGAAAAACTGATAAGAATACTGCGCGGGGTACTCATTTTCGTACTTCCCGCCGCCGCGCCCCATCCAAAAGGGAAGTTCCGTATTGCGCAACAGGGTATGCGCGGGGTCCTTAATGAGTACGCCGTTTTGCCAAGGAAGCAGCAGAGTATCCTCCTCCCCGCGCCCCGCTATGGGTGAAATCCCGCCGAACACAGGATACACCACACGGTTGATTCCCGCGCCGTCACTCGCAACGGCAACGCGGAAGCGCAATGCTTCGCCCTCGCATACCACCGCCGCCCGCACCGTCAAGTCGCGCCCCCGCCAGAAAAGTTCCAGACGGTTGCCGCGCACGCAAAAATCAAACGTCCGCATATCGCTTGCGGTATAGGTTTTCACCTCTCCGCTTTGTTCCGTTACCTCTATGTTCCAAACAGAACCGCTTAGCGTCAAACGCGCCCCGCCGTTTTCCAACGCGGAAATGCCGCCCCCGGACAGTTCCACGCGGTACCCTCCTATGTGTGCCGCAGTCATATGCCGTCGCTCCCTTCCCAAACTTTCTTGCAGAGCCTGTGCCGTTGCTTTGCACAGGCTCTCACGCCTTAATCGCGCCGACCATAACGCCCTTAACAAAGTACCTCTGCAAAAACGGATAAATCACCAAAATCGGCAAGGTGGAAATCACAATCACCGAATATTTGATCGTTTCACTGATCGCGAGTTCCGAACCCTGTACCGCACCCGCCGCCATGCGCGAAGTGTCGTTTTGCAGCAGCACCTGCCGCGCCACCAACTGCAACGGCCACTTGTAGGAATCGCGCAAGAAAATCGAGGCGTTAAACCAAGCGTTCCAATGCGCCACGCCGTAATAGAGGATCATAATGGAAACGGTAGGCAGCGACAGCGGCATAATAATTTTGAACATCATGGTCAAGTGCGACGCGCCGTCGATTTCGGCGGATTCCTCTAAACTGCGCGGTACCGCCGCGAAGCCGGTACGCATGATAATCAAGTTAAACGTGTTAATCGCGGTGGGGAAAATCAGCGACCAAATACTGTTATACAGCCCCAAATCTTTCACTGTGAAGTAAAACGGAATCAGCCCGCCGTTGAAAAACATGGTAAACACAATCACCAGCGCGATGGGACGCTGCCACATCACGTTGCCGCGCGTGAGGAAAAACGCGCCGAACGCCGTCAGCGTAAGGTTCACCGCAAGCCCGACGGCTAAGACAAACAGCGTATTCATATATCCCGAAAAAAGCAAGGGGTACGAAAACGCCCGGCGGTACGATTCCAAACTAAACCCTAACGGCTTATATAACACCCCGGTGTACATCAAAAGCGACTCCGGCTCACTGAGTGACGAAAACAAAATATACAACAGCGGATACAGCGTAACGGCGCACAAAAACACCAAAAACACCGTGTTGGTTCCCACGAACACTTTCCTTGACACAGACGGCCTCGCCATAGCGTGACTCCCTCCCCTCTACCATAGGCTGGTTTCGTTTAATTTCCTGCAAAGCGTGTTTGAAATCAGAATCAGCGCGAAGTTGATCACCGAGTTAAACAGCCCGACCGCCGCCGAAAGCCCGAAATCGAAATTTTCCAACCCCGCCCGGTATACGTAAGTGGAAATCACGTCCGATGTATCGTAAATCATCGGATTGTACAGCAGTATGATTTTCTCAAAGCCGACGTTCATAATCGCGCCCAGCCGCAGCAGCAGCATAATAACGACGGTCGGCAGTATGCCCGGGAGCGTGATGTGCAGTACCTGCCGCACCCTGCCCGCGCCGTCGATGGTCGCCGCCTCGTAAAGTTCCGCGTCAATGCCGACGATTGCCGCCAGATATATAATAGAACTCCAACCAACTTCCTGCCACAAATCCGATATGATGTAAATCGGCACAAAATACTCCGGCATTTGCAAAAAACTGACCGCTTCCGCGCCGAACAGCGCGAGGATTTTGTTGACCAAGCCGTCCAGCGAAACAAAATCCGCCACAATGCCGCATACCACGACCAAAGAGATAAAATGCGGCATATAGGTGATTGTTTGGACGGTTTTCGCAAACGCCTTGCTTTTCACCTCGTTAATCAAAAGCGCCAATAAAACGGCGGAGGGAATGGAAAACAAAATGCTTGCCGCGCTGATAAAAAGCGTATTTTTCATCAGACGCGCAAAGTAGTGACTGCGAAAAAAACTTGTGAAATTCGCCAAGCCCACCCACGGACTGCCCACAATGCCCTGTGCGGGGTTGAAGCGGGTGAACGCGATCCACACGCCGTACATGGGCTTGTACGCGAACAAAATGTAAAACAGCAGTACCGGGAGGGCAATCAGATACAGCGAGTAATTCCGCTTAAAATCCTTTGCCGCCCGCTTGCCGAAGCCGCCACCCGCGTATGCCCGGGCCGTTTTTGCCAACGCGTTGTTTTTGATATCCATTTCGCCCCTCCTGCCGATCGATTCAGTGCGTGTTGCCGCTATTCGCGCCGCAAGTATCTGTCATACGCCGCCTGCTGCAATTCCAACGCCCGCTGTATGCCGATACTTTCCAGCGTTTTCAAAAAGCCGTCGTAATCCTCCATGCGGTTCACACCCGCGATGAATTTATACAAACTCTCTTGCTTATACGTTTGAAGATCGGTGGTGAGCCTGCTCACCTCCCGCGCTTCCTCTGCGGTGTATTGCAGGTTCGGAATCAAATGCCGCGCCATGTTGGAATCGCCCCACGTCTTGATGTTTTGCCGTTGTTCGGGAATGGTGTAAAATTCCTCCATAAACCGCGCATCCTGCACAAACGGCGCACCGAAGTAGCCTGTGCCGCAGTAGTAGGAAATCGCTTGGCTGAGCGAAACGCCGCCGTTTTTGTCCGTATCGCGGAGGCGTTCGGTATACTTAGGCTGTGTGCCGTCCATGACGTAGGCTTCGCCCTCTTTGCCGAAGTTAAACAGCATACTCCCCTGTTCGCTGAAGCCGTAATCCAATAATTTTGCCGCGAGTTCCACATCCTTGCACCGCGTTGTAATGACCGAGCCGAACTCTTGGAATATTTTTTCAAGGTGTCCAAATTCCGCCCGCTGCCCCTTGACGGCGGTGAACGGCGGCAAGGAAGCAAGCCTTGCTTGCGGGTTTGCGGCGTACAGCGCGGGAAGCCACTCTCCCCACGAACCGCCGTTGCCGCCGTAGGCGATTCCCAAGTCGCCCCGCGCGATCAACGCGGAAAATTTGCTGTAATCCGCCGCCGCGAACTCCTTGTCATACAAGCCTTCGTCGTACCATTTGCGCATGGTGCCGACAAAATCCTTATAGCCGGGCTCATACGGGCCGTACTTGATTTTGCCGTCCTCCGCATAAAACTCACTGCCTACGCCGAAGCCGCTTGTCAGCGCGTTTACCATAGGGCTCATCACGTTTTGCAGGTCGATAGAAAGCGGCGTTTTCACACCCATGCCCCGAAACGCCCGCAACACAATTTCCAACTCGTCAATGGTCGTCGGAACGTCAAGCCCAAGGCTGTCCAGCCAATCTTTGCGAATCATACCGCCGGAATATGAGGCAAGCCCCTCATCGGCAATGTACGGAAACATTACAATGTGGTTGTCGTCCGTGATGATCGACTTTTTCCAACCCGGGTTGCCGTCCAAAACCTTTTTGAGGTTAGGCGCACCGCCGTTTTCCAAAATACCGTTAATCGGAACCGCGATATTATCCAGCACCGCCCCCGCCATGCCGCCGTTGCCGTAATTGCCCCAACGGTAGCCGATAATATCGGGAAGCGAGCCGGAGGCAATCATCAGCGTGAACGAAGTATCCTCCTGCGTCGCGGGCGGGTGGATATATTCCACGTTAATGCCCGTCGCCTCACGCAAATACTTTGCGAACTCCGTTTCGCCGTAGTTGCCGTAAGAGCCGAGGTTGGTCTTAATCTGCGCCCATACCGTCAGCGTCGTGCCGTGTTCCGTCACGGGATAACCGTCGCGCATCGTTTTTTTGAAGTTGTAATCCTTACCGACGATCGCGCCGCCGTTCTCCGCGCACCCCAACGCCGCAAGCAGAAGTACCGCAATCAGCAACGCGGCAATCGTCCTGTACATGTTTCGCATCGCAATTTCCCTCCTATAAATTATAGTTAGACATATAATATACAATAATCGCCGTCCCGCTCCGCTTCACGGAGTTCGCCGTTCAGCGTAATTTCCTCCGTGCCGCGCGGGGCGTAGATTCGGATTTTTGTTCCCGCCGCGTCCCCCGCGAGGGTGACTTTGATTTCCTTTAGGTTGCTGTCCCATTCCACCGTCATATTTTCCGCGACCCGATCGGCGCGGACAAGGTCCGCTCCGTCCTCCGTCACCGCCGTGCCGAACGCCATATTGACCGCTATGGTGCGCCCCGCCGCGTCCGTTTCACAAACCGCCGTTTTGCCGTCGAAAGAGTATTTGTCAAAGTACCCCACCGGGAACGTCCCGCCAACTTGGTAACTTAAATAGTAATAATCCCGCGTGACGTTCGCGCCGTCCTCAAAAGTGATTTTTGAGGCGGTGGAGTTCGCGCCCGCCACGATTTTTTCCGCGAAAACCTCCGTCAAATCGTTGGAACTGTTCGGATAGAGAATGGTGTCGAACGTTGCTTGCCCTGCGGTGTTTTTTTCGGAACGCATATACGTCAGACGCTTCAGCGCGTCCACCCACATATAGCCGATCGGTGCGCTTGTTTGCAAATGTTCGGTATCCGATTGCACCACCTGAATGGATGCGTCAATGACGTTTGCGCGTCCCTTGTTGCCGGCGATTTCAAAATGCGCGGGGGCGTGCCAATTCTGCTTGTAGTTGTTCACCCGCGTACCGTCCTCCGGTACGATAATATCCGACACGATCCAATAATTCGGACGTACAAAGGTGATTGCGCGGTCATGGGTAAAGCCGTCCCACGTTTTGGTATTGCCCTGCCAAAAATCAAACTCCGCTTGCGTCGTCCAATAGTGCGTGTCGTTGTCGTTGGTAATGGACATGTTATCATAAAACGCCTGCGCTTGGTCGTTAATGGTAACGGTGTTGTGCGCCTCCGTGGTGTAGCGCATCCACACATCCGTAGAACCGGCGGTTTCGTTATACGTCACCGTGCCGGTATCGGCAAGCAAAGTGCGTCCGTATGCCGCCGCGACCACCGCCAAATCGTCGGGGTGCTGATGCCCGCCCACGCCCTTATCATTGTTCACAAACAGGAACAAATCGTCCCTGTCCCAACCCGTGCGCAAAAACGCCTCCCCTTTCACAGGGTACAATTTGGACGTTTCGGCGGGTGCCTTGCCCTCCTTGCCCGCGCTGTAGAAGTACCGCAAACCGTCGTCCTCCGCATACTTCAAAATCGCGGACAAGCCGGATCGGAAATCACTGAACATCGCCCCCGCACCTGACGCGGGATTGTCGCCGTACCGCACACAGTCCCCCGCCGGGGTGAGCGACTGCATATAATTATATTCCGACCACGGAAGCAAAACCCGCAGCAAACTTTCGTACACCGCTGACCCCTCGGGAACGTATTTCAAAAACGGAATCAACGTCACATACGCGCCGCGGCTGTAGTGCGGGGACGCTTCGATGTACGCGTTATCGGGCGTTAGTACGCAATTTCCCGCGTACCACTCGATACGCCGCAACGCCAAATCATACCAATGCTCCGCGTAGGCAAATTCGGGAAACACCACCGCCGTCGTCAAAATCCCTTTCACCATGTAAGTAACCTCGTTCCCGCGCGGGCCGTATGCCGTATAGATTTCCTGCGCGCCGGGCGGCACCTCGATTTGGTCGTTGTCGCGCAGCCACTCCGCTGTAAGAAAGATGTTTTTCATGATTTCCGCGAACCGCTCCGCCGTCATATACTTGCTTTTCACCAGTTCCGATAAGCGCGGGCATACGCCCATAACGCGCACCGCCACTACCAGCGCGTTCGGCCAGCCGCCGCCGTTCAACGCCGCCGCGCTTCCCGTATAGCGGTATTTGCTCAAGCCGTTGCCGTGGTCGTAAAACAAATCCAACATCAGCCGAATCGCGGACTCCGCATAAAACTCGTCCCGCGTTTCGACGTAGGAATTGACTAACGGCCCGATAAAATCAAGCCGCGAAAGGCTCTCGTTCCAAATCAGCGCGGCGTCCAGCGGCAGCGACCAATCAAATTCGTCCGCCGTCGCGCCGTAATAGTTATAGACCCGCTGTACCTGGTCTTTCCAACTTGTGTCAAGGGCGTCAGGGTCATGGGCGACGCCAAGCGGAAGCGTGAGGTCGTCCTCCGTGTAGGACTTCACCAGCACTTCAAACGAAGCCGCCGTTACATTGCGGGAATAATCCTCCGCGTCAAAGATGAAGTACGCCATTTTGCTATCGCTGTTATACGGCATACCGCATTGCCGCGCGAGGAGTGTGTCGGGGTCGTCCGCTCGCGAACCGGGCGAAAGGGTGTACGTGCGTATCGGTTGCAGTTGCACATAGTTTCCGTCGGTGATTATGGTGAGCGTGGGGCAAAATCCGCCGCCGATTCCGCTTATTTGCACGTCCGCGTCCGCTTTTTGCAGCGGAGTGATATAGAAGCCGAACGTACCCTTGTTATTTACAAAATTCGTCACGTCAAACTGCGCCTTTTGCCACTGTGTCCCGCGCACCGTCGCTTGTGTGAGGTAGTCCCCCGAACCCTGTGTCGGGTTGAAAAACATCTGCTCCGCAATCATCGCGCTTGCGCCGGAGTCGGAAATCGCGGCAGTGAGTGATTCGGCGGGGTCCCACAATTTATAATTTTTGCAGTAGTCGAAAAACGCCCGCGCCGCGAGGACGTATTCGCCTTGCGCCGCGTATTCGCCCACCCGCGCCATCCGCTCATTCGCGGTGTAGTCGAGTTTCGGCGCGACCGTCCAATCCGCGCCGTCCCACACGCCGAAAAACACCTCGTCCGTCATGCTCGGGCGAATATCATACCATTCTGACCCGCTTGCCGTACGCGGCATACAAAACGTCCCAAAAAGCAGTGAGAGCGCGGCTGCCAACGATAGTACGCTTCTGTTATATTTCACGTGATCCCTCCCCCCGCAAGCGGTGAAGCACCGCGCAAGCCTCGGCGCGGGTCAGCGTTTTTTCCAGCATCAAATCGCCGTTTTCGTCGCCGCGCAAAATCTCCGTACCGATACCAAGTATTTCAAGGAACCGCGCCCGCGTCACAAGCGGGGTATCGTCCCACGGCGGCTCTTGCCCGCCCGCCGAACGCGCGGCGACAATTTCCGCCATACGCGCGGTAAGCAATCCGTCCGGCTCGAACAGTTCTTGCGATACGCCGCGAAGCAGTCCCTGTTCCGCCGCCCAGATGACGTCGCTGTAAAACCAATCTTGCAAGGTAACGTCAAGGAACATCACAGCGGAACCGGAATCACCGCCGTAATGCACACCGCGAATAAACACGCTGTCGGGGTTGTAACGCGCGGTTCCGTAAGGGTCGAGCGACGGTACGCTGATCTTAAACGACTTGGTAAAGGTTTCGCCGTCCTTGGTCAGCGTCGCCGTCAGCGTGACGATTTTGTTGCCGCCGTACTCCGGTTGGAATACCGCGCCTTGGTTGGTAATCACCGCTTCGTTGTTGGAACGCCACGTAAGATTCACACCGTCAATTTGCGCCATAAGGGTCAGCGGCGCGGTGACGCGGGTGTTGCTTTGCCCACTGATAGAGCCAAACACCAACTTCCCCGCCGCGATCATCAGTTCCTTGCCCGTTTGCGTGACGGAGTTCGGCAAACTCAATGCCGCCTCCCCCGCCGTACCCTCCGCCGTCACGGGCGTTACCTCAAATTTGATGAATTTTTTGCGCATTTGCGCGGCGGGGGAGTACTCTATTTTCACCTCGCCGGAAATCGGGATATACTGTCCGTCCCGCGCGTCGGCGTACAGCCAGCGGAATTTGCTCCCGCCTTGCGGGATATTATCGAACGAATCATAGACATACGCGCCCGTTAGCCGTGTGCCGTCGTCGGTGTAGCAGACGTTTTGCGCGGTAGGCTTGAACATATGGCGGTACGGCAAACTCATCAGCGCGTCGCCGACGATTCCGTTTTCGTCTGACGGCGTAACTTCGCATTGGAACCATTTGCCCGTATCGGCAAGCGTCATTTGATACGTCCTGCCCGCCGCGCCCGCCAAAGCGGTATACGGCCCCTTTTGCGCAGGGGCGGTGTACCAGCGGTAAGCCGTCGCGCCCTCCGCCGCGCCGATCGCGCTGTTGTAGGTGTACCTGCCTGTAAGCAGCCCGGAATCACTGCCGGTAATCTGCAAGCCGGAAGCGGTGGGGAGCGGGTTGCTTGACGCGGGCGGGATACTCATGCGCACGTTATCCACGTACATTTCGCCCCCCGCCGTGATTTCCTTTATGGTGAACGCGTCGATGTACGAGGATTCATAATGCGTCTTTACGTCGTATTTCACGCCGTCCACTTCTATGACAAGGTCGTTGTAAACGGCGCTTTTGTTCACCTTGGAAAGGGTCATGCGCAAGGTGTGCCAACGGTCATTCGGCAACGCCGCGAACGTTTTTGTTTCAAAAATATCCACGTATTGCAGGTTCGTGCCGTTGACGATAATATTGGCGTTGCCCAAGTTGAGATTTTCCAGATTGATTACCGCCGCAGTACCGGGCTTGGTATAAATTGACAAATCCAACACGATTACAGGTGCGCTCAGCGAAATCGGCTTCGTCATGGTAGGGGTCACGCCCTTGAATTTCAGCGCGTTCCCCGCCGCCACATTCGGCGGCGCGGCGGGCGGGTCGGTCACTACCATGCCGTTTGCCGTCCCTGTATGCTTCAGTTCCCAGCCGTTTTGCCCTACTACGTCGCCCGGGGCGAAGTCGGGCGGGTCAAAGTCGTCGTAAAAAAACGTTGTCGCGCTGTAATCGTTACGGTAATCGCAATCGTTCGCGGACATCGCCGAGGGGTCGCTCGTCAGATACCGTATACCGTCCCCCACCGCGATTACCCGCGCGGTATACACGCCCTCGCCGTGATCATACAGATTCATTCGCAAATTGACCACGGAGGTTGCCGCGCCGAAGCGCGAAACTTCCGCGCCGTCCTTGTAAAGTATAATCGTGTACGAACGCGCGTGTTCCGCCGCGTCCCACTTCAAAACGGTATCCACCCAAACGGGGTTGGACGGCGGGTCTAACGGAACGGGCGTCATATACACGTAGTCAAACGCGTCCGATTGCGCGGCGCGGACAAGATAATCGTGATAGATAGGGGCAAGGTGGTCGAGCAGGGCAAGCACGACGAGTTGCTCACGGAGGGCGGACGCTACAGCCGCATGTGGGAGCAGTACTCGGCG
>JAIRSR010000075.1 GCA_031255355.1 Clostridiales bacterium | reverse complement strand
ACCTTTCCAAAACTTCGATTGTGTTCATACGGACGGTGTACGCCGAAGTGAAAAGTTTCATCATTTACAATTTAGAGCCTGTAAGGTAGGGAAGTCGGCAGGGAAGTAGGCAGGGAAGTCGGCAAGGAAGTCGGCAAGGAAACAAAAATTTTTATTAAAGGGGAGTTGTATATGCGCGGAATGAAAAAACAGTTATGCGGCGGTTTGGTGTTTTGTATGTTGGTGATGTGCTTTGCCGCGTCGGGGTTCGCCGACGCGGGGGAGCAGACGGTACTGTATACCCTGTTCGACGACAGCCGTCACACCCTGGAACTGCATAATTATGACGGAATGAGCATGGCGGTGGACGATACGGTCGGAAAAGCGGGGAAAACGTCGTTGAAACTTTTCTCCCCGACGTCTGATTTTAAGGAAGGCGCGTTGCGTTTCGATTGGGAAGGCAAAAAGGTCAGCCAACTGAACGCGGCGGTAGCGGACGCGATCACCGAGGGTACGGCGTACCTTGCCATGTGGATTTACGTGCCGTCCGCCAACGATTATTGGAAGATTTTCAGCGACAATTACACAAGCAGCAATACCGCGCTGTATCAAAAGGATGCGTGGCGGTGGTTTACCATAAAACTCAACAACCCGGATTTGGAAACGATCTTTGTGGGCAGCAAAGGGGCGTTTTATTTGGATAATTTGCAGGTGATCCGCGTTCCCGCAGGGCAAACGCCGGAAGCGCCGGAGGTCGCCGACCCGTGGAAGCGGGATTTATCCAAAATAGTGACTTCGCCCGATTCCGAATACGTCAAGCCGCTCTACACCCTGTACGGCGATTCGCTCAACGGCGCGTGGATGAACGGTTGGGGCGGCGCATCCGCCAACAGCGACAGCGAACATAAGAAAAACGGTTCCGCGTCGTTCAAGTTGTTCTACGGTTCGGGTGACGGCAAAGGGACGATCACTTTGAACAATGACGCGCCCATCAGTTCCAAAAACGCGGAAATCGCCGGCGCAATCGCGAACAAGGAAGCGTATGTTTCCATGTGGCTGTACGTTGACCCCGCGAACACAGGGTTTAAGGTGGATTATTGGACGGATAAGGCAATCGGTATCTCCAACGGCAGTGTTACGCAAAAAGGTGAGTGGGTTTGGGTGAAATTCCCGCTCATCGCGGACGTTTCGGGCTTTGGGGTAGAGATTTTCGCGCCCGGGGCGGTTTGGCTCGACGATTTCACGATTATTTCTATCAGTGAGGAAAACGCGGGCGGCACGGCGCCTACGCCTACGCCTACGCCGACCGATCCGTTTTACAGTAAACTGAACAACGTGCCGTCTACCGTCCCGGCGGGGTACGCGCATGAGGCGTATTACAGCGGGTACTTCAACGCGAACGTGGGCTACAGCATCTATTTGCCGCCCGCCTACGAAGCGGAGCCGCAGCAACGCTTCCCCGTGGTGTACATCCTGCACGGCTTGGGCGGGAACGAAAACGGCTATGACATTGCCGATACCTATCGTTCTATTTTGGATAATCCCACAACTTACAATTGGATCAAGCCGATGATTTTGGTATTGGTGAACGGCGTGGATTATTCTTGGTACACCGATTCGATGGACGGCACCAAGCCGGTGCGTTCCACGATTTTATACGAACTGATTCCGCATATCGACGCGAATTACAGGACGATCGCGTCGAAAAACGGCAGAGCGTTGGACGGCTTTTCTATGGGCGGGTACGGTGCGCTCGCGCTTGCGTTTGACCGCCCGGATTTGTTCCGTCACGCGCTTTCTTACGCCGCCGCAGTACCGGAGAGTTTTTCCTCGATGTCCTCCGCGAACGCGAAAGAGAAAATTTTCGGCAACAGCGCGGATTATTACAACTACGCGGGAGTGTACGGCATTTTACAGAGGAATCGGCGGAACATCATAGCGGAGGGGCTGGAACTTAAAATGCTGGTAGGTACCGCCGACCATACGATTTCCTATAATATCTCTATGCGGGACGCGCTTACGGCGGCGGGAGTTACCACCGCCACGTACAATTTTGACGTGCGGGACGGGAACGGCCCGTTTAACCACAGTTCGGGGTATTACGGCAATCAAATGATGGATTCCATGAACTTCCACAACAAACTTTCGGGAAGCGGAAGCGGCCCCGCGCCGCTGCCAACGGAGGGGGTTGTGATTACGGACTTCAGCGTGACCGATTCCGCGCGGGGGGAGGACTATCAAACCGCCGTGCCGCAAGCGGAAACGACAGTGACCGTTCGTTACACCGCGCACAATTATACGCAGGACGGCAAAACCGCGCGGGCGATCGCCGCCGTGTATGATGCGCAAGGGAAGTTGGCGGGTATGCACCTTGCGGAGGAAACGTTCACGCTTCCCGCCGGTGAGGACGCGGATTTGGAATATGGATTTACCATGCCGGAGGAACAGGATTTTTACAGTGTGAAATATTATTTGTGGGACGGCTTAGAGCAATTAAAACCGCTTACCGCCTTTTACGACACGCCGAGGAGCCGTTGACGCGCAGCATCGCGGACGGCGGGACGCGGGAACAAGCGTCCGCGCTATTCAAAAGGAGGTTAAAAAATGTCTGATCGCAAGGGAGTATTACCAATTGTTTTGATTTTGGCGTTGCTGTGCGCGTCCGTCGGCGTTTATGCCGCAGACTTCCCGCCGTCGGAGTTCCGCAACATATGCCGTTTGCCCGAAGTCACCGCTTCGGCAAGTTCCGTCATGGCGAACACGGCCTACACCGCTGAAAAGGCGATAGACGGCACGTCGGACAGTAACGCGTCGCGGTGGATTAGCGCGGTAACCTCGCCGGTATCCGCGCAATGGCTGACGGTGGATTTTAAGGAAAGTTACTTGCTGTGCGGCGCGAGGTTGTACAGCGGGTATTATGATAACGCGAACCTCTCCAGCCCCGCCGTAACCTTTCGGTATCAATATTCCGCAGGGCTTGACGGCGGCGGTAAGGACATTTGGACGGACATACCGAACGCTTCGGTGACGAACAACGCCGAATTTGTACGCGATGTTGTGTTCGGCGAGGGGATTGTATCGGACAAAATACGCCTGTATGTCACAGGGTACACAGGCACGGATTCACAGGTGCGGATTCGGGAACTTGAAGTGTTCGCGCCGCTCGCGCGGCAGATTCCGCTTGCCGTTTCCAACGTCACGACGACGGGTTTTGATTTGTCATGGGACGCGGTGGAGGACGCGGCGGGGTATGAAGTTTCGGTAGACGACGCGGCGGCGGTTGCCGTTGCCAATCACGCGTACACCGTATCGGGCTTGAACGGCGGCGTTACGTACAGCGTAAAGGTTGCCGCGCTGGACGCGGGCGGTGAAATCCTCGGGCAGGGCAAGACGACGGTTACAACGGTGAGCGACCTTGCCGCGCCGGGGAACTTGACCGCAACGCCGTCCGATACGTCGGTATCACTTTCATGGTCCGCGTCGGCGGGCGCGGCGGAGTATCTTGTGTTCCGCGACGGCGCGGAGGCAGGTACCGTTGCGGGAACTTCTTATACGGACGCGGCGGTGATTCCGCAAAAGACATATGCGTATCAGGTGCGGGCGCGGG
>JAIRSR010000066.1 GCA_031255355.1 Clostridiales bacterium | reverse complement strand
TACCGATACCGCGTTGGTGCCGGGCAACTCCTATAAATACGAGGTATCCGCAGACGGCGTTGACGGCATAGAATCCAATTGGGCGGCAAGCGCGCCTGTTTCGGACGTTGGGATCACGGATACGCCGCCGCGCCTGAATATCGCGCGGGGCAAGCCTGTTTCCTCTTATTCGGCATACGCGGGAGCGGACGCGACGTTTACTTCCGGTTTTCGTCAGTTGTGGAAAATGGTGGACGGTATGGACGCGAACTTCGGCGTTGCGGGCGGCACCGGGCTTTTTTGGCAAGGTCTTACCGACCCGACCAACAGCGATAGCACAGTGGAAATCACTTCGGGCAGACCAATTGATATCCTCTTGGACTTGCTGACCGAGGAAACGTTTGATACCATTGCCGTGATTTCACGCATTAACGAATCCTCCCATAGTATGGGCTACGGTCCGAAAGGATTTTCCGTACATGTATCCAACAGCCTCGATACCTTGGGACAGGGCGCGGCGGTTTACAGCACGGCGGCATTTCCTGTGAATTATAACGCGACAGAGCCGAAAAACAACGACAAATTTTATTTCAGTGTTGGCGAGCAAACGGCGCGGTATATCCGAATCCGCGTTACAACGCCCTCGCCCTCAATGGGGAACACGAAAAAATCCAACGTACACCTCCGTGAAATTAAGGTGTACCGCGTTCAGCCGCCGGAAGCGGAATACGGCGTAACGGCGGCGGTGGAAAACGCAACGCTGTCTGCGGCGGTGACCTTTCCCGCCGGCGCGTCCGCAGGCCTAACGGCGATTGCCGCCGTATACAACGCGGAAAAAACGCTGGTTCGCGCCAAAATTTATACGAATTTCGCCGACGGCACGGCGACGGCATATGAAATTAACGAGGATTTATCAGACTGCTTGGAATCGGGCGGCAGAGCGGCGGTGTTCCTGTGGGAAAATTGGGACGGCGCGGCGAAGCCCGTAGCGGAAGCGGTGAAAATAGACCTGCCATAGACTTTTTGAAGGAGGGCAACCGGGTGTACCGTAACAAATACCATGAAAATATTGACGTTTTGCAGGTGAACGCCGCGCCGCGCCGTTCGTATTATATTCCGTGCGCGAATGAGAGGGAAGCGTTGACCTTGGAGCGTGAGAACTCCTCGCGGTTCCTCACTCTGAACGGCGAGTGGCGGTTCCGCTATTATGAAAATATCGGCAAAATAGACGCGGGATTTGAAAAGCCGGGGTTTGATTCCTCCGGCTTTGCCACCGTTCCCGTGCCGTCCGTCTGGCAAACGCACGGTTATGACCGTCATCAATACGTCAACATTCACTATCCCTTTCCCTGTGACCCGCCGAGGATTCCCTACGAAAACCCCTGCGGCGTGTACCTGCGCGATTTTACACTGACGGATTGCGAAGACCTTACCTACTTGAATTTTGAGGGGGTCGATTCCTGCTATTACGTATGGATCAACGGTGATTTTGTCGGGTACTCTCAAGTTTCGCATGTTACGGGGGAATTTGACGTTACTCCGTATGTAAGGCGCGGCGGCAACACCATAGCGGTGCTTGTTTTCAAATGGTGCGACGGTTCGTATCTGGAAGCGCAGGATAAGTTCCGTATGTCGGGCATATTTCGGGACGTGTACCTTTTGCGGCGCCCCAAAGGACACATAGCGGATTATACCGTAAAAACTACGCTGACCGGCGGGGACAAGGCGGCGGCGGACGTTTTTGCGGATTGCGATTTTGACTATACGCTGCTGCATCGCGGGGAAGTCATAGCCACGGGTGCGTCGGCGGGCGGGAGGGCTTCCGTGGAAATACCCGAACCGCGCCTGTGGAGCGCGGAGCAACCGTCGCTGTACACCCTTTTACTTTCGCGCGGCGGTGAGGTAATCGCGGAGGAGGTCGGCATACGTGAGGTGCAAATACGCGACGGTGTATTTTACCTCAACGGCGTAAACATAAAATTCCGTGGCGTCAACCGTCACGACTTTGACCCGGAGCGCGGCTTTACCGTCAGCGCGGAGCAAATGAAGCGGGAACTCTTTATGATGAAGCGGTACAACATCAACGCGATCCGCACCAGCCATTACCCCAACGCGCCGGAGTTTTATAAACTATGCGACAGAATTGGTTTTTACGTGCTGGATGAAGCGGATGTTGAGGCGCACGGCGTTTGTGAGCGGTACTCCAAACAAACCTATGAGGACAGAATGGCGTATATCGCGCGTATGCCGCTGTTTGAACGCCCGATTTTAGACCGCGTTTCCCGCATGGTGATTCGGGATAAAAACAGGCCGTGCGTGTTGATTTGGTCTATGGGGAACGAGTCGGGCTACGGCGTTTGCTTTGAAACTGCGCTGCAATGGGTGAAATCGTATGACGGCACACGCCCCACGCACTACGAAAGCGCGGTATGCTATGAGAGGGTAGCGGGCGAAACGCCGGATTTTTCTAACCTTGATTTATACAGCAGAATGTACCCGCCGATTGATGAAATGGAAGCGTTTCTCAACAGCGGGTACCCGAAACATGATTGCGACCGCAAAAAACCGTATATCTTATGTGAATACGCCCACGCGATGGGCAACGGCGGCGGGGACGCGGAGGAGTATCACAAAATATTTCACAAATACGAGCAATGCTGCGGCGGGTTTGTGTGGCAGTGGCGCGACCACGGCATTGCTATGGGAAAGGC
>JAIRSR010000061.1 GCA_031255355.1 Clostridiales bacterium | reverse complement strand
GTCTGCCGTTTTCAAAACGGCAGACCCTATCTGTTTTTTTAACCTAAACAACTGCCTAACCCACCACCGACGCGCACCTGCCGCACAGTTCGCCGTGTTCGTGTATATCGTCGGTAAACCGCCAGCAACGCGCACACTTTTCGCCCTCCGCCGCCGAAACTTTCACGGTAAGCCCACTTTCCGCGCGTTCCAACGCCGCGCCGGATGTAATCATGATTTCCGGCAAGTCGGGCAATACCGATTGAATAAATCCGTAATGCCGCTCGTCGGCGTACAGCGTGATTTTCGCGCCAAGGGAACCGCCGATGATTTTTTCCTTTCGGGCGGCTTCCAATTCCTTTGACACCATATCGCGCAACGCCAAAATCCTATCCCACTTTTCCTCGAGTTCCTCGCTGTAATAGGAGGTATCCGCTTGCGGCATTTGCGCGAACCAGATACTTTCGGCATTGTCGCCCGACCGATGCGGCATAAACTGCCAGATTTCCTCTGCGGTAAAGGAAAGTACCGGCGCGAGCAGCCGCACAAGGCTATCCAAAATAAGATACATCGCCGTTTGCGACGAACGCCGCGCGGGGGAGTTCTGTTTTTCGCAATACGTTCTGTCCTTGATAATATCAAGGTAGAAATTGCTCAAATCCACCACGCAGAAGTTATGCACCGCGTGGAACAGCGTGTGATACTCGTAATTCTCATACGCCGCCGCCGCTTTTTCGGTCAATTTCCCCAACCGCAGCAGTGCCCACCTGTCAATTTCGGACAACTCCGCCGTCAAATCCGTATCGGGGTTGAAGTCGGAAAGTGAGCCTAAAATATACCGCGCGGTGTTTCTGATTTTGCGGTAAACCTCCGAAAGTTGCTTCAAAATATCCTTGGAAATCCGCACATCTGATTTATAGTCCGCAGACGCTGTCCACAGGCGCAAAATGTCCGCGCCGTACTCGTTGATGACATCCTGCGGCGGCAGTCCGTTGCCGAGGGATTTTGACATTTTCCGCTTTTCCTCGTCTATGACAAACGCGTGGGTCAGAACCGTTTTATATGGCGCAACGCCGTTTTTCGCCACCGAAGTCAGCAGTGACGATTGGAACCAACCTCGGTATTGGTCATTGCCCTCTAAGTACATGTCGGCGGGGAAAGTCAGCGCGTCCCGCGTCCCGAGTACCGCCCAATGGGACGAACCGCTGTCGAACCAAACATCCATAGTATCCGTTTCCTTGGTGAAATCCGACCCGCCGCACCCGCATCGATACCCCTCCGGCAGCAACTCCTTTGCTTCCATTGTATACCACGCGTCGGAGCCTTTTTCGCCGAACACTTTCGCGACGGCGTTAATCGCCGCCTCGTCGATTACCGGTTTTTTACAGCAAGCGCAATAGAAAATCGGTATCGGTACGCCCCACATACGCTGACGCGAGATGCACCAATCCTTTCTGTCCGCTACCATGCTGTGGATTCTGTCCTCCCCCCACGCGGGGAGCCATTTGACGTTTTGAATCGCCTCAAGCGCCTTGTCCTTAAAATCATCTATCGAGGCGAACCATTGATCCGTCGCGCGGTAAACAATCGGGCGTGAACAACGCCAACAATGCGGATAGGAATGTTGTATCGGCGTGATTGCCAACAGGCTGCCGGACGCTTTCAGCGTTTCGATAATCGCGGCGTTCGACTTGGCATAGTACATACCCGCGAACTGCCCCGCGTGTTCATTGAGGAAGCCCTTGCCGTCCACCGGAACAATCATAGGAAGGTCATAGCCCCTGCAAGCGTCATAGTCCTCCGCGCCGTGCCCGGGTGCGGTATGCACACAGCCGGTACCCGCGTCCAGCGTGACGTGGTCGCCCACAATCACCAACGAATCCCTGTCCAAAAACGGATGTGCGCACACCATATATTCAAGCGCCTTGCCGGGATATGTCCCAACGATTTCATAATCGCCGATTCCCGCCGCCTCACAAACCGAAGCAATCAACTCCGTCGCGATGACATAAATTTCCCCGCCCGTTTTAACCAACGAGTACTCAAAGCGCGGATTGAGGGAAATCGCCGTGTTACCGGGAAGCGTCCACGTCGTCGTCGTCCAAATGACGAAAGAAACGCTGTCTTTCAACGCGCCGAAAACGCCCTTATCGTCCTTGACGGCAAATTTAACGTAAATCGAATCCGTGGTATCCTCTTGATACTCTATTTCCGCTTCCGCGAGGGCGGTTTCACATTCGGTACACCAATACACAGGCTTTAGCCCCTTGTAGATGTACCCCCGCTTTGCCATTTCCCCGAAAATTTCAATCTGCTTCCCCTCATACTCCGGCGTAAGGGTGATGTACGGATGCTCCCAATCGCCGAGAACGCCGAGCCGCTGAAACTGCCGCCTTTGGTTCTCGACGTATTCCAACGCGAAATCACGGCAAACCTTGCGGAACTCCACCGGGGAAACCTCGCTTTTGTTGATGCCGAGTTTCTTAATCGCCTGCCGCTCAATCGGCAAACCGTGCGTATCCCAACCCGGGACATACGGCGCACGGAAGCCCGACATGGTTTTGTGCTTAATCACAATATCCTTTAACACCTTGTTCAGCACATGCCCGATATGAATATCGCCGTTCGCGAACGGCGG
>JAIRSR010000022.1 GCA_031255355.1 Clostridiales bacterium | reverse complement strand
CAGAGCGCGTTCAAACACGCCTTCCGAAATCATCGCGCCCGCCCGCAGACCAACGCGGTGGAACATATTTTCCGTATCGTCGTCCGAAGTCGAGCGCACCCCCACGTCCGTCACCGTCCACCCCTTAACTTTCAAATGCGCGGTTACAGCCTCTTTCAGCGGGAAGCCCGCGAAATCCGCGCCGACCAAAATTTCCTTATCCTTGACTAATTTCATAACGCGTCCCCTTTCTTTTCGGTGGTATATTTTGAGTATCCCGCCGTACTATGCTTTGAGCAAATGTAGTTTTTTCAGATGTTTCACCAACAAACCGCCCTTGGGAAGCATGGCTACATCCTCCTCCGCCACCGCGCCGGTGAGCAACGCCAACGCGGTGTAAACCAACACACCCGCCGCGATTGCGGGGAGTACCGCCAGCCTTTCGGGGAAGTGCGCCGCAGACAGCAGGTTCCGCGCGAACACAACGACGATTCCCATACCCGCGACGGAAACGCCGGGTTTTATGATGAAATCCCCGAGCGGGAATTTACAGCCGGTGATTCTAATCACGCAAATGATATTCAACGCCGCTATGGTGAAGTAACACGCGAGTGTGCCTATCGGTGCGCCGTCGATATTGATATGCGGCATTGCCACAAGGTAATAGTTTACGGCGACTTTCACCAAACAACCGATGAGCATATTGACAAGCGGAATGTGCATTCTGCCGTAGCCCTGTAAAATCGCGTTGGTCACCTGCACCAACGCCACAAACACGATTGCTATGGAAACCGTCCGTAAAAGATCGTGCGCCAGCGTCACGTTAAAGATGAACTTCAGCACAGGCGCGGATAGCGTCGAAAGCCCTACCGCGCAAGGCGCGGCGAACAGTACGGAAATTCTAATCACACTTAGCGTCGTCCTCCGCGCGGAACCGCTGTCCCCCCGGGCGACCGCGCCGGAAATCGCGGGTAACACGCTTGTGGAAAGGGCGACGACCATAGTCAGCGGCATGTTGAACAGTTGCACCGCGTACCCGGTGTACAGTCCGTAAAGTTGATTTGCCAACTGCTCGTAAATCCCGCCTTGGAACAGATTGCCGTCAATCAGGCTTGCGTATTTTTGAATAAACTCCGGCGTTACTTGCGTGATGGTTTGGAGCCTGTTCATAATGGTTGCCATATCCACCAAACTCGCAAGGCTTGAAATGGACGCGCCAATGGTGATCGGCAAGGCTATGGTGAGCAGTTCCTTGGCGATACTTTTTCGAGAACGCATTGTTTCGGCGGAACGCGTCCGCCGCCGTTTCCCCGCCAAAAACATAATGACCACAAAAATCAAAGCCAACAGCGTACTGAACGTAACGCCCGCAATCGCGCCGACCGCCGCGCCCGCCGTACTCGTTCCGATAAACAGCCACGCCAAGCCCAACCCGACGGCCAACTTCCCCAACGCCTCGATTACGTCAGTCACCGCCGTGGGAATCATGTTCTGCTTCCCTTGGAAGTACCCCAAAAACGCGGAAATCAAGGCGACAAACAGCACAGCGGGGGAAATCGCCCGAATCCCGCTGACCGCCCGAAGATCGACGAAGTTGTCTAAAAACTCCGCCGGCGCAAGGTACAGCGCGGCGGCGCCCGCCGTCCCGATCACGCCGAGTAACAGCGCGGCAACGCCGAAAATCCGGTCCGCTTCGCGGGATTTCCCCACCGACACGCTTGCCGAAACCATTTTGGATACGGCAATCGAAACGCCCTTTGACGCAAGCACGAAAAAGGCGAACAGGGTATACGCTGAAATAAACAGCCCCATACCATCCTCTTTGATGAGCAGCGCCAAGGGTATTTTGAAGACAGCGCCTATGATTTTCACAACAACGCTTGATACCAACAGGATCAACGCGCCGCGCAGAAACGTCTGTTTGCTTCCACTCACATTTTATCCCCCTTTACAGCGTTAAATCCGCGTAGTTCCGCGCAATTCGCGCCTTTCGCGGCTCCGGGCAAATCCCCCGGTAACTTGACATAATATAGCCGCATATTGCGGCGCGGGATTGTTTAATCCACAATATCCACAAAGTTTTCCACAAGCAGACAAGCGCGTCCCGTCCGACGCGCGGGAATTTTCCACAAAAGTAACAATGCGGGTTGCGGGATACCCATAAAATAACAAATCAGTTTTTACGGTTTACATAACGTCGTTTCGCGGTGTGAAGCCTGTGCTTCACGTTCCCCCAAACTTAGCGCGGCTACGGCGTTTAGGTCGTTTTTGCCGTACTTCCCGCGGCGTAGGTCGTAGAACGCCCGCGCCGCAATCATGACGGCGTTATCCGTGCATAAAACAGGCGGGGGACAGTAAAATTCCAACCCCTCCTCTTTCGCGCGTTGTTCCGCTAACGTCCGAAGCATGGTATTGGACGCGACCCCTCCCGCCAAGGCGACGCGTTTCACCCGCGCCTTTTTCGCGCAAGCGATTAACCGCTCCGCCAGCACCTGTACCACCGCCGACTGAAAGGAAGCCGCAATGTCGTGTACCGGGACTTCCTCCCCCTTTTGCTTGTAATTATGGAGGGTGTTGATTACGGAGGTTTTTACGCCGCTGAAACTGAAATCGAGTGAGCCGTCAAATTGTACGCGGGGGAACTGAAACGCGTCGCCGCGTCCGTTTTTCGCCGCCTCTTGTACAGCGGGGCCGCCGGGGTACCCCAAGCCCAACGCCCGCGCGATTTTGTCAAACGCTTCCCCGGGCGCGTCGTCGCGGGTTTTTGCCAAAACGCGGTATTCCGTATCATCTTCGGCAAGGGCGATTGTCGCGTGCCCCCCTGACGCTACCAGGCAGACGAACGGCGGCCGCAAGCCGGGCGACGCGATATAGTTGGCGCAGATGTGCCCCTCGATATGGTGTACCGGAATCAACGGTTTTTTCAGCGCGAACGCAAGTGATTTCGCGTAGTTTACCCCCACGAGAAGCGCACCCACCAAGCCGGGCGCGTAAGTGACCGCCACCGCGTCGATCTCGCCAAAACCCACCCCGCCTTGCGCCAACGCCTGTTCCGTCACCTGCGTGATACACTCAATGTGCTTGCGCGAGGCGATTTCCGGCACTACGCCGCCGTAGATTTTATGCGCGTCGATTTGCGAAGCGATGATATTTGACTTTACGCGCAAGCCGCCGCCGTACCCGACGACCGCCGCCGCCGTTTCGTCGCAGGACGACTCTATAGCAAGTATATGTCCCATAAGCGCAATCATTCCTTTCTGAAAGGCGCGTCTTGCGGTGTGCTTGCGGAATCCCGCGCGGTAAGGGTCATGAGTACCGCGTTTTCGTGATTGTCATGGTAGTACCCTTTCCGCAGCCCTGTTTGGACAAAGCCTCTTTTGGCGTACAACGACCGCGCCGCCGCGTTGGATTCCCGCACCTCGAGCAGCAGGACGGATAACTGAAATTGAGCGGCAAGGGAAATCAGCGTTTCCAGAAGTTTCCCGCCGATTCCGCGAGTTCTGCAACGCGGCGACACGGCAATATTTGTGATATGCCCCTCGTCGAGGATTTTCCACATTCCCGCGTAGCCGATGACCTCTCCGTCTTGCAGCGCGACAAAATAATGTGCCAGAGTGCTTTTTAACTCCTCCTCAAACATGGACGCGCTCCACGGAATAGAAAAGCACTCCCGCTCCAACGCCGCGATTTCTTGTAAATGGCTTGCGTTAAACGGTACGATTTTCAGCATGGATTCTCTCCGCCGCGACGCGCAGCAGTTGCTCCAACCGCCGTGCGCACGCTCTGTAATCATCAAGACTGCCGCCGTAGGGGTCCGCGATTTCCCCGCCGTCCCCCGCAAACTCACCAAGTGTAAAGGTGTTTGCATTTACACCCTCTAACGTTTGCTTTTGTCCTCGCGTCATGCACAGGATATAATCACAGTCCGACGCAGTTTCCTCCGTGATTTTGCGCGAACGGTGCGCGGTAATGTCAACCCCCGCCTCCCGCGCCGCCGTCACCGCGTGTTCTGCGGCGGGGAGTCCGTTTGCGGCGTAGATTCCCGCTGAACTGACGGTATGCGCGGGGAGAAGTTTTTGCAAAATCCCCGCCGCCATTGGGCTGCGGCAGGTGTTTCCCGAACAAACCAACAAAATTTTCATGTTCCCGCCTCCTTCGCGATTCGGTAGCCCGCCGCTTTATACAAGCGGTTATTGGTGGCAAGGTTTATGCCTTTACAGTCAATATCTTGCGCGAATATCACCTCCGCGCCCTCATGGTCAAGCGCGCGCAGACAGTCAAACAGATTCGCGGCGTACTCCTCCGGGCGGCTTCCCAAACGCTTTACAACGCAATTTTTCGGGTACGCGCCGTTGGTATAGGTCAATATTCCCACCCTGTAGTATTTTTCGGCGTTTGCCGCGACGTAGCGCGGGAAGTCCCCCCGCACCACAATGATCGGCGCGTTCGGCGCGTCATGCCGGGAGTTTACGCCGGGGGAGCGCGGCGGTTCCCCCTCTTTATGCGT
>JAIRSR010000192.1 GCA_031255355.1 Clostridiales bacterium | reverse complement strand
TCCAACACGCCGCAAAGGGCTTCCCCCGTTTCCTTGGAGATGACTTGGCGGACAAACTCGCTCTCGTACTCCTGCACCACGTTGTTATTGAAGTCCGTCAACGCCTTGACAAGGTGCGGCTTCATCAGCCGTCCGCCGTTTGCCACCGCGCCGACGGCGGAAACCATTTGCAAAGGTGTAATCTGGAACCCCTGTCCGAAAGACGAAGTCGCGAGTTCCACCTCGTTAAAATTGGTCTTGTCAAAAAATATGCCGTTCGCCTCTCCGGGCAGTTCGATCCCCGCCTTTTGCGTAAAGCCAAGGCCGTTGAAATACCGCGCGAAAGTTTCCGTACCAATCCTCTCGCCAACGTCCATAAACACGATATTGCAGGAATTTTGAACGCCTTGCGCAAACGTTTCATCTTGGTGTCCGCCCGACTTCCAACAGCGAATGTTATAATTCGCCACGCGCTTTGACCCGCCGCAGAAAAACCTGTCGGTAAGGCGCACCACATTTTCCTCCAACGCGATTGCGGAGGTGAAAATCTTAAAAGTGGAACCCGGCTCATAACTATCCACCACCGCCTTGTTACGCCACATTTTGCGCAGTTCCTCCGCTTCCCGCGTTTTGCGCTCCTCGCCCGAAAGTTGCTCCACGGCTCTTTTCACGCTCTCGTCCTGCAACTGAAACGGATGGTTCAAGTCGTAATCCGGCTTGGTCGCCATCGCCAAAATCTCTCCTGTTTTCGGGTCGATTACGATACACGCCGCCCCTTGCGCGAGTTTATTTTCCGCCAACGCGGTTTCAAGATGCTTTTCGGCAAAACGCTGGATAGACTCGTCTATCGTCAAAACGACGTTCAAGCCGTCCTGCGGGTCTACCAACCGTTCAAACTTAAACGGCATTTCCGTACCCGCCGCGTCCGTCGCCGAAACAATGCGCCCCGGTGCGCCTTTCAAGTTTTTATCAAACACCATTTCTATGCCTTCCAACCCTTGGTTGTCAAGTCCTGTGAACCCGATCACATGCGATGCAAGGCTGCTGAACGGATACGACCTTTTTGTGTCCGCGTCAAGGTTGATCCCCGCCACCTTATGCGTCCCGATAAATTCGCGCACACTGTTTGCCTCGTCCATATCGATCCTGCGCTTGATAATCTCATACACTGATTCTTTCGTTATTTTATCATATACCGCTTGGTATTCCAACCCTAAAATCCGCGCCAAACCCTCCGCGACGACCTCTGCGGAGACCTTTTTGTTCTTCATCACCTCGGCGGGCGACGCGGTAACGGTTTCCACTGAAACGGATACGGCAAGTTGCTTGCCGTTTCGGTCTAAAATCGCCCCCCGCTTAGAGTTAATGACCCTGTCCCGCGTCTGCTGTTCAATCGCCAACTTTTGCAGGTAATCGCCGCGGACGATTTGCAGATACCCGGTTCTCCCCATCAACAAAATAAGTATAACCAAACAAAAAGAAAGCATAAAATACATTCTTTTCCGCAGAAGCATTCTTGTTTTTGACTGTGACATCGGCGGTTCCCTCCGTTCCCGTATCTCACGCCGCCGCGCAGCAAGCGCGGGAAGCGGCGGCAAAGTTGATAAAAAGGAGTCCTCACAAGACTCCTTTTATACTATTATGTAGTATTATCTTAAATATTCCAGCGCGTCCCCGACTGTTGCGGAAAACGCCCCGAGAATCCCCCGCGCGGAAAGCGGCGCGGACTTTTTCGCGACCCGCTGCATTGAGTCCCCTTGCAACGGTTGAATGTATACGACTTGGCTCGATTCCATTTTCCTCATGCCTAACTCGTCCTTGGCGTACCGCTCGATACGCGACGCGTCCGTCAGACTGTCTATTTCCAGCGCCGTCTGTTCGTTCTCCCGCCGCAGGCTGTCAAGCACCGCCGTCTGCCGCTTGATGTCGTTGTGCAAGCCGTAAAGCGCGACCCAACGCGAGATTTGAAACAGCAAAATCAAAAAGGCAAGAAGCACCAGCGCAATCGGCTGAACACGCGCCGCCCTTGCTGGTTTCTTTACGCTTTTGTTCTTGTTTCGCGGCGTTTCCTCCGCTTTGCTTCGCGGCGGTGCCGCCGGTTGCAGTTGATACGCGTTGCTGCTTCGGTTTGCTGCCGGCATTTCTCTTTCACCCTCTTTTAATCACATTTGAGCCCTCGTGTACAATTACGGTTTTTTACAGTTTCTCTAAAATTCTCAACTTCGCGCTTGCGCTCCTCGGATTACGCGCGAGTTCCTCGCCGGACGGCAAAACCGGCTTTTTCGTAATAATCCGCGCCTTTGGCGTATTGCCGCATACGCACACGGGAAAGCCGGTCGGACACACACACCCTCTCGCCAACTCCGTAAACGCGGTTTTCACAATGCGGTCTTCCAGCGAATGAAAGGTAATCACCGCCAGCCTGCCGCCCGGAACCATCACGCCGCAAAACCCGTTGATCGCGGCGTTCAGCCGTGAAAGTTCGTCGTTCACCGCGATTCGTATTGCCTGAAAGGTTCTTTTCGCGGGGTGCTTCCCCTTTCTCAGCACCTTTGGCGGCAACGCGCTCTTGATAATTTCGACGAGTTCAAATGTCGAGGTAATTGTCTTATCCGCGCGTCTTTCGCCGATTTTCCCCGCGATTGCCCTTGCGTGAGGTTCCTCGCCGTACGCAAACAGCAAACGTTCCAGTTCCTCCACGCTGTAGTCATTGACGACGCGCTCCGCCGTTAGGCTCGCCTGCCGGTCCATACGCATATCCAACGGCGCGTCGAACCGATAACTGAAGCCCCGCCCGGGTGTGTCAAGTTGGTAAGATGACACACCGAGGTCGAGCAGCGCTCCGTCAATTTTCTCTATGTTGAGGCTTTGAAGAATAGCGGTAATATCGTTGTAGTTGCCGCGCACCAAAGTAACGCCGTTCGGAAGCCGCTTCGCCGCCGCGTCGATCGCCGCCGCGTCGCGGTCGATCCCAATCAGCCGCGCCCCGCGTTCGGCAATCCGCGCCGCGTGTCCCGCGCCGCCGAGCGTGCCGTCAACATACAAACCGTCTTGCTTTACGTTTAAGCCGTCGATCACTTCCTGTAGCAGGACGGGGATATGAGAGAACTCCCGCCCCGTCATATGCCCAAATCTTCCATTTGAAGCGCGACAGCGTCCGTATTTTGAATAAACTTCTCGTTCTGTAAATCCCAATTCGCCTTACTCCAAATTTCCGCGCGTTTGGTCAGCCCAATGACGGCGACGTCCTTTTCCAAGCCCGCGTATTCCCGCAAATTTGCGGGAATCAGAATCCTGCCCTGTTTGTCAATTTCACAGCGCGTCATTCCGCCGTAGAAAAACCGCTGGATCTCACGCCCCTTAGAGAGCGAAAGTTCAGATAACTTCGTGTCCAGTGCCTCCCATTCGGGAAGCGGAAAGACAAAAATACACTTGTCCAATCCTTTGGTAGCGACAAAGCAATCCCCGAGCGCGTCACGAAACTTGGCGGGCATAATCATTCTGCCTTTCGCGTCGATATTATGTTGAAACTCGCCCTTCAGCATTTCGTCACCGCCTGTTTTGGGATTACCAACCACCAAACACCACTTTTTTACCACTCCATTACATTATAAAGGATTGTTTTGAAAAATTCAATAGTTTTGAGAAAAAATTTCGTTTTTGTTACATTTTACTAACAAACGCAAGAACAAACGTTCGCAAAAACAGCATTGCGGGGATTCGGATAGGTTTTTTAGAAAGAATTTAGAAAGGATTTAGAAAGAATCATAAATTAAAAAAATTTCACATATCTTTTCAGCCGAAAGCCTTTGCCAAGGTATGAATTGAATGATTTTTTTGCGGAAAATCCAAAAATTCCCCGCAAAAAAACGACTTCGCGCGAACGCAAAGCCGTTAAAAACAAAATAGAGTTTTTACTCCACCAAGCCGTATTTTTTCTTGATTCTGTCTAATTTTTCCAACATCGGTTCCCCCGCCGCCGCCAAAAAGGTCACCGTCGCGGCGGAGTGTACCAAATCGAAGGGAATCCCTTGCAGGTAGTAGGGCAGCAGCATTGCCGCTTTTGGGTCGGGTTGATTCGCCAGCATAACGGCGGGATTCATAATGCCGCCGTAAATGAAAAAGGCGCACAAAAACCCGAACACGCAAATTGCGGCGCGGGAGCGGGCGGCGTTCCGCTTATGGAAACACGCGCCCGCCAAAAAGCCGATGATACCGAACGCAAACATCTGCCACGGCGTAAGCGGCCCCTGTCCAAAGAACATATTGGAGATAAACGTGGTCACCGCCCCCACCAAAAAGCCTGTTTCGCCGCCGAACGCGATTCCCGTAATAATCACCAAAGCGGCGACCGGCTTAAACTGCGGCAGCATGAAAAACGCGGCGCGGCCCGCCACGCCAACGGCGCAAAGCGCCGCCACCACGACAAGTTCCCGCGCCCTTGGCTTGCCGCTCTCGAACACCAGCGCAAAGGGAAGCATCGTCTCCAAGATTATCAACGCGCTGATAAAGTAATATTTGCGGTCGCCGAAAAAATGAATCCCCGCGTAAATCGTAAGCGGCACGGTGAACACAATCATCACAATGGCGGCAACGGCGCGTTTGGATAATTTGCGCTTCGGTTTTGCCGCCGGTTTCGGCG
>JAIRSR010000202.1 GCA_031255355.1 Clostridiales bacterium | reverse complement strand
GATTATTAACTTATTATATGACGAACGGGCATAATAGTTTTTCAAACTTTCATACGGTTGGTTTAGAATTTTGCCGTCACTACCACGCAAACCGTTCCCGAACATTAACGCGCGAGTATTCGTGACTGCGTCCGCATCTCCTCTATTCCCCGGGAAGTCAATCATTAGCACAAGAATATCGATATTTCCCATAGACGGAACAGCAGCATAATGAGTATCGCCTATTTGTCCGCTCGGTGCGCCGCCGGGTTCGGAGGGATCACGTTGTTCCAACACAATATTGGGCGCGATTTTGTGATTCCCCATACGGTAAGCGTAAGCAATTTCCTCGTCGTCAAGCCCTAACATTTGCAATTCCTCAATACTTTCCGCACTGCGCGGCGAATATGCCATTGCTGTTTGAATGCCAAATACAAAAAGCATTGCCATTAATAGAGTGGATAGCCATACTAATTTTAATGTGTTTTTCATAACGTTTCGCTCCTTAGTGATTCGTTTGTGTATTCTTATTAGACATAAATAAATTTTTACTGTCACATATGAATCATCCACTTTCTTGCTTGTCATAAAATGAATCCTGTTTTATGACAAATTTATTATACCTTGTTTTTGCAAATTTTGCAATCTTTTTCTGAATTCGTTACAAATAAATTTTCCTTCAATTCTCGTTCATGGTAATTGACTTAGATAAAGTTTTATGATAAGATAAATTAGATTTATCCGCTCACGCAGGGTTAGCGGACAGGTCTATTAGACTTCGCGGGTGGTTGAGATTGGACGGTTGAGATTGGGAGGAATACAATGGAACACGAACGGTTGATTGACATTGCGGACGGCATGAAAGACAAGGCTTACGCGCCGTATTCGGGCTACAGGGTGGGCGCGGCGCTGTTGTGCGCCGACGGCACGGTAGTGACCGGGTGCAACGTCGAGAACGCCTCCTACGGCGCGACGGTATGCGCCGAACGCGCGGCAATCGTCAAAGCGGTATCGGAGGGCAAGCGGGAGTTTTTGAAAATCGCGGTGTCCGTTTCCGGCGGCGCGTTGGGTATGCCTTGCGGCATTTGCCGTCAATTTATCAGTGAGTTTGCCGACGGCGGGTTTGAGGTGATTTGCGCGAATCAGCAAAAGGATTACCGGGTATACACGCTTTCGGAATTATTGCCGCATACCTTTCGCGGTGTGACGGCGCAAGGGAGTGAGCCGCGCGGTGAAAACATTTGATTCGCAAAACTCTGATTCGCGGTTGTTTTATCATATCGGCTTGACGGAAGCCCCCGGCGCGGCATACGCGCTGCTGCCCGGCGACCCCGGGCGGGTGCCGCAAATCGCGGCGCGGCTGGACGGCGCGGAATTTTTAGCCTCCAACAGGGAATACACTACCTACGCGGGGACGCTAAGCGGCGCGAACGTGCTGGTAACGTCCACGGGAATCGGCGGCGCGTCCGCGGCGATTGCCGTAGAGGAGTTGTACCGCGCGGGTGTGCGCACTTTTATCCGAATCGGTACCTGCGGCGGAATGCAAACGGACGTAATCGGCGGGGACCTTGTAATCGCAACCGCCGCCGCGCGTATGGAGGGTACGTCGCGGGAGTACACGCCCCCCGGGTACCCCGCCGCCGCCGATTTCGAGGTGATCAGCGCCTTGGCAAACAGCGCGGAACAGGCGGGCGCGGCGCGGCATATCGGCGTAGTGCAAAGCAAGGATTCCTTTTACGGGCAGCACGAGCCGGAACGAATGCCTGTCGCCCGCGCGTTAGAGGCGAATTGGGACGCGTGCATCAAAGCGGGCTGTATCGCGTCAGAAATGGAGTGCGCGGCGGTGTTTTCTGCGGCGGGAGTACTCCGCGCGAGGAGCGGAGCGGTTTTATCCGTCGTGTGGAATCAAGAACGCGCCGCCAAAGGACTTTCCAACCCGCAAAACTTTGATGTATCCGCCGCCGTAAGCGTTGCGGTTGACGCGCTGAAACTACTGATTGCGCGGGACAGAGCGTGAAACACGCCCGAAAAACTTATTGTAAGGAGAGATTGGTAAAAATGAAAAAAGTATGCAAAGTATTGATTGGTGTATTCGTCTTATCGCTTTTGTTCACCGGGTGCGGGAAAAAAGAGGACGCGCAAACGCCGCCGCCCTCACCGTCACCGCAGGTGGCGGAGCAAGCGCCCGCGCCGTCGCCGGAAGCCGTGGAGCAAGCGCCCGCGCAAACGCCGGAGGTTGCGGAACAAGCACCCGCTACGGAACCCGCGCCGACTTTTCAAGACCTTGAAAAATTAACGGCTCAATTGGATAAAACAACGGACGAAGCGGAGCGAAAAGAGATTTTAGCGCAAATCCAAGCCATTTTGGAACAAGCGGAGGCGGCAAGCGCGAACTAACCTATACAACTACAACCACGCAATAGGGTATGTTTGAAAAACACACCCTCTTTCTTTTGCCTAAAAATAATCAACTTACTAAACAGATAATTCAAAATCACTACAATCACATTTACCGCGATTTTCGCGGCGAAATCATTCGCTGAAAGCAGCGTTACCAAAACGAACAACGCCGCCGTGTCAATCAGCCCGGTCAGACCTCTGAAACAGAAAAACCCCGCCATTTCCCCAAGACGCGCCCTCATGGGTTTTCGCGGCGCGTCAAAGACGTAGTTCCGGTTGGTGACGTAGGCGAACAGCACCGAAAGCAGCCACGCCAGCGTGTTACCGAAAATATAGTGCAGGCGCAGCACTCTCACGAACAAATAATACGCCGAAAAATTCACCAGCGTCGTCAGCCCGCCGAACAGCAGATACAATACTTTTTCTTTTATAAATTTTCCTTTTACGGCTTTGTCCATAACAGATGTTTCCGCCTCCGTCCGCGCCGCCTACAGCATGGGTTTGATTTGATAAGTCACCTCGTCGCCGTCGGACGTAATCAGCAAATAGCCGTACTCTTGCAGTGAGGCGAAGTTGCCCGCCTTGATGTCCTTTACGCCGCGAACACCGAAATACCGCACGCCGTTTTCTATCCGCACGGAATTTTCGCCGTCGTCATACACGACAAAAACATTTTTGCCCCGGTGCGCTACCTGTTCCAGCGTCCGCTTGAACAGGTCAAGTTCCAAGCCGTCACTAAAGTTACGCTCCGTCGGCGGTTGGTTCAGCGTGATGATCACGTTTTTCACCGTCAAGTCGTTCAGTTGGCCGAGCAATCTGCTCCACTGTTCGGAATCCGCTTTGCGAAGCCCGCCGTTATTGACGTTCAGTTGTATGATGATGTTGTTTTGCTTATACGCCGCGTAATAGTAATCGCCGTACACAAGCGGCGCGGCGGCGCTTTGCGCTACGCCGGTCCCCACCCCGCCGACCAGACAAATCGCGTCGGCCTCCGCGTTGACCTTTGCCATCACGCGGGAAGCGTAGAGTTTCCCCAAAATATTGCCGTAGGCGGTATCGCCCAAGACCGCGATTTTCGTGCCGTTTGCCGCCGCGTCCCACGGACGGCGCATAGCGTCTGTTTCCGCATCCTGCTTTTCGGGCAGGATATACACCTCCGTCGTCGATTCCGCGTCGCGGTACTTCGCCGTAATCGCCGCGATACCGCTTGTTTGCGGGTAAAACACGCCGGCCTCACAGTAGCCGTCTATGCCGCTGACGCTGTACGTAACCTCCCGCGCGTCAATCTCAATCTTGTGATAATATTGGTCATACGCTTGCGTATTTAACGGATACGCGCCCCGCGCGTACAGCGGGCCGCCGCCGAAAGGAATCTCCAAAACTGACGGTGCTTCCACAGGCGCGTCCGATACTACGCCGATTCCGTTCGCGACGCGGCGCAAAGAGCCGTCCGACGGCGTGTTTTTCACCGTCAAGCCGTCCTCGTCACGCGTCTTTGACACAAATGTGGTGGAACCGCCGCCGTCAAAGTTTATGGCGTTGTAACAGCCAAGATCCCGCATATAATTCCTAATCTCGTCCAGCGACATGCCGACGCTCGCGGACTGCCGACCGTCCACCGCGACCAAATAGACGATTTTTCCCGTTTGGTCAACGCCCATAGCGGTGCGGGGGTGCAGCCCCGAAATGTTATGCGTTACGGGCGCGTTCGCGCCGTCTCGCAGCAGCAAAGTACCGCCGCCGATTGCCGTTTCAAACTCCGCAGGGTCGGGCGACATCCACGATTCCACCGTCACGGCGTCCCCGACTTGAAAGTGGTCTGTGAGGAAGGTGTCACTTGCCGAGGTAGACGCGATTACATAGCCGTTTTCCGGGATTTTCACGCCCTCCTGCCCCTGTCGGATTTCCGTCACAACGTCCTCCTCGACGATCAGTTCCGTATGCGCGATAGGCAGTCCGGGCGAATTTTCGTCCCAACCGCCGTCAAACAGAATCAACGCGCCGTCGTCGTAGTATTTGTTGATGTGGAAAATCTGTTGCACCTCGCCGTCCGGGGCGATGAGGTTGATATATTGATCCCACAAGCCCATGGAAACAACGCCGCCGTAATCGACCGCGACCGTCGCCATAGCCTTGCCCCGCGCGGGGGTCGTCAGCAACGCGCCGTCCTTGATGACCACGCCCAGCGCGGACGCCCGCGCCGCGTTACTGCCCGACGGTTGGAAGAAGTCCGCGTTGACCCCGCCGAGCGCGTCGTTTTCCGCAGCAAGCACGGGCAAAGTGTCCCGGGTGTTGACCCCCTTTTGAGAAGTCAGCGCGCGCAGAGAAACAAACTCCTCGTTCAAGTCGATTTTCAGCGTATGTATCTTGTACCAACCGTTGTCCGTGAACCGCCGCGTGATGATTTGCGTCACGCCTTTGGTGACGGGCGTTTCCTCCGATTCCTCGTGAATTACGGCCGCCCCCGCCGCCACCCCGCGAAGCAAAAGCACAGCGGATAACGTCAGCGTCAATAGTTTTTTTCGCATTTCGATTGTCCCCTTATGAAATAATAGCCCGGCCCGGCAATGTGCCGCCGTCCCGAATCCCCATTCTATTATACCTCTTATCGCAAATTATTTCAAGGGTTAATAATTTCCGGGTGTGGACAAACAAAAACCTAAAAAATCCACGACAGAAAACGGTAACTCGCGGGAATTAGGGTCACGATTCTGCCTAAACCTCAT
>JAIRSR010000200.1 GCA_031255355.1 Clostridiales bacterium | reverse complement strand
GTTCCGCCTTGTCGGTTTTTTCCCACGGCAAATCCAAATCCGTCCTTCCGAAGTGTCCGTAGGCGGCGGTTTGGCGGTAAATCGGACGGCGCAGGTCGAGCGCGTCAATGATTGCGGAGGGACGCAGGTCGAAAACGGAAAGTACGCGGCGTTGGAGTTCCTCCGCAGGAATCGTTTCCGTACCGAAAGTATCCACCAAGACGCTGATTGTCTTCGCCACGCCGATCGCGTAGGCGAGTTGCACCTCACAACGCTTCGCCAACCCCGCCGCTACGACGTTTTTCGCGATATACCGCGCCGCGTAGGACGCGCTCCTGTCCACCTTGGTCGGGTCCTTGCCCGAAAACGCGCCGCCGCCGTGACGCGCGAAGCCGCCGTAAGTATCGACGATAATTTTACGCCCCGTCAAGCCCGAATCTCCGTTAGGCCCGCCTATGACGAACTTCCCGGTAGGGTTGACGAAGTATTTTGTGTTTTCGTCTATGAATTGTTCCGGAATCACCTGCTTGACGACGTGGGCGAGCAAGTCCCGCTCGATGACCGCGTGGTCTACGCCCTCGCTATGCTGCGCGGATACCACCACGGTATCCACCCGAACCGGCGTATCGCCGTCATACTCCACCGTTACTTGGGTCTTGCCGTCGGGACGAAGGTAATCCACGCGCTTTTCCTTGCGCGTCTGCGTCAGCCGCCGCGCCAGATTATGCGCCAGCGATATGGGCAACGGCATAAACTCCGGCGTTTCGTCACAGGCGTAGCCGAACATCATACCTTGGTCGCCCGCGCCCAAATCAAAGCCGCCGCAGCCGCCCGTCTTGCACTCTAACGAGCGGTCTACCCCCATCGCAATATCGCCCGATTGCTCGTTAATCGCCGTAAGCACCGCGCAGGTGTCGCAGTCGAAGCCGAACTTCGCCCTGTCGTACCCGATTTCGCGGACGGCGTTTCGCGCGACCTTTTGAATGTCGATATAACAATCGGTGGAAATCTCCCCCATGACGAGCAGCAACCCCGTCGTGCAGGCGACCTCACACGCTACGCGGGCGTATTTGTCCCGCGCCAGAAGTTCGTCTAAAATCGCGTCCGAAACCGCGTCGCAAATTTTATCGGGATGCCCCTCGGTAACGGATTCCGAAGTAAAAAACCTTTTCATTCGTAGCCCCCTCCTCCTCTACAACATATTTCATTGCATTTCATTTTTTCGCGTTATTTCGCCGCGCAACACGAAAAACGCGCCGCGCCGGATTGCGCAATCCAACGCGCCGCGTCCCTGCGTTCGCGCCGCCGAACCCCTGTTTAATTTTGCGCTTCCTCGTCGGACGGTTTTTCGTCTTTCGGCACAATCAAGCCGTCAATAAAGATATTGACTTCCAGAACCTCAAGCCCCGTCATGCCCTCGACGGCTTTTTTTACCTTTTCCTGCACTTCCCACGCTACGTCGGGAATCCTGCAACCGTAATCGACAATCAAGGAAATGCCGATTGCCGTGGTCGTTTCGCCAAGTTCCACCTTAACGCCTTTCGCGAGGCTCTTTTTGCCTAAAAGTTCGGCAATCCCGCTTGCAAAACTGCTGCTCATGCCGGCGACGCCTTTTACCTCGCTTGCCGCGATTCCCGATACCACGGCGATGACCTCTTCGGAAATTTTAATATTACCCATTGCTTCGATTGTTGTTTCCTCACTCACAGTAACCCCTCCCTTCACGGATAATATTTTATCACACATTTCAGCAAATGAAAATAGTTTTTTGAAAATTCCCTCTTGATATGTTTAGAAAACATCTTACACTTCGACAATTTTTATTTTATCCGCCTTGATTTTCGCGTTTTCCACAATCAAATCCTTGATCTGCGCCGCCTGCGCGGGGGTCAGCCCTATGGTCTTTACCACAACGTTCGCGTTGCCGTCGGCGAGGTACACAATAACGTCGTCAAAGCCCTTGGCTTTAATCAGCCCTTCCAGGACCGCTTCCGTTTCGATTGCTTTCGCGAACGCCGCCAAGTCATTTTGCGCGTTTGCCTTAGCGTCGGACGTGCCTTGCGGGTTGTTGACGACTTCCTTGCAAATGTCCATTGCCGCGCTTCGGCTTCTTTCCCGCTCCAGACGCGAAGCGGTGAAGTAATCGTCCGCAGCGGGGGGCGGCGTTTCCTCGATCACCGCCTCGCCCGAAGCGGGCAGCGCGTCCTCCCCGGGCGTATGGGTGAGGTTGATGTACCCCGCCGCGCCAATCAGCAGCACCAACGCCGCAAGCGTTACCTGTCTTTTCCCGAATCCGTTAAACTTTCTCATGTTCAATCCCCTTTCTTTTTTGAAAAAACCTCCACCTTGTGCGGCTGCACGCCAAGCGCCGCGATTGCGGCATTGTAAATTTTCTCTTTTACGGCGGGGTGTTCCGCGCCCCGCGCAACGACAATCACTCCTTCCGCTGTATCGTTTTTGGCGTTAATCATCACGGATACGTCGCCGACTCCCTCGATTTCACAAAGAATTTCCGTCAGCCGCCGCTCCAACGCCGAGCCATGTTCGGACGCGCCGCCCGACGCGCCGCCGCCCAACGACGGCGCGGCAATGAGCAGCATAACGCCGATACACAAAATTACCGCGTATTTCGCGTTTTTCCCCTTGATGAAATTTTCGATTACCTCTTTGATTTCAATCACCTACCCTGTCAGGCGGGATCCCCAGATATCCGGCGATCTCCGCCCGTTTGACTTTTGATTTCACGTACAGTATTTCCGTTGGATTTTCAGCGTCCACCGTGATTTCCACAGCGTCCGCGCCCACTGCGGCGGCGACGTTTTTTTCCAGCCTGTTCACGTAAACGTCACGCGCGTTGGCGGCGGCATACCGCTCCTGCCGCAGCGGTTCTATCACGGGAAGTTGCAGATTCCCGATACGCAAAAGCGGCTTTGCCATCATCAAAATAATTATCAGCCCCGAAGCGAAGCGGACGTATTTTTTGAGTTCCCCCGCCGGCGACAGCAGTTCGATAAAGCGCGATAAAATCACCGCCGTAATCAGTCCCTTTGCCCAATCAGACAGATATTCCGTAACACCACCCGCTTTCCCGCGTTTTTTAACGAAACTCTTAAAAAAACGCGGCGGTATTTCCCGCGCCGATAATAATCGCGAGATTGATAATAAACATAAACGCCACCACCGTAACCATCACCAGAACGATCGTCACCGCGCCGCCGATCCGCGCCAGCAGATCCGCCGCGCGTTTATCGGCAATCGGGGCAATCAGCGCGGAAGCGGCGGAAAACATGACCGCTTGCGCGGCAAGCCGCAAAACCGGCGCGGCGCACAGGGATAAAATCGCAATCAGCCCCGCCACGCCTACCGCGTTTTTCAAAATCACGGAACAGCCAAGCACCAAATCCACCGATTCCGCAAGGATACTGCCCACCACGGGAACAACGGCGCCAACGGCGAATTTCGCCGTCTTGACGGATAGCCCGTCCAGCGCGGGCGCGGCAAGGCTTTGCACCGTCACAACGCCGACAAACACCGTCAGAAGCACGCCCATAATCCACTTCACCGCGCTGCCGAGCGACGACGCAAGCCGTCCCGCACCCTCCCGCTCCCCCAAGCCGTCCGCGACGGAAAGCGCCGCAGATACCAGCGTCAGCGGCAAGACGACGCTTTTTACCGTGAGCGTCACCACTTGGACGGACAGCATCAGTACAGGGTGGAACACCCCCGCGCTCATCACCGCCCCGCCCGCCGCGAGCAGGGTCAGCGTGGTGGGAATGAGCGCGGTAACAAACATCAGTACGCCGTCGATCGCGGCATACGCCGCCGCGACCGCCCCGGTAAAGGTTTTTACCGCGACGGAGGCGATGAGGAAAAAGCAAACGGGGAACGCCGCGCCGCCAATCCCCCCGCGTGAAAAACCGCTTTGTAAATTTTCCGTCAACGCGCACAGCAGCGCAAGCGCAATCAGGCTGAGCATGACTTTCACGCTAAGCAAAAGTTCCTTGCAGAAAAACGCGAACGCCCGCCGCAAAATATCGGGAATATTCCACTGCCATTCGCCGCGGGTGAGGGAAGCGGAAAGTTCCGCGATGTTGAAATCGGGGATAATCTGCCCGAAGTCATTGTTTTTCAGACGTTCCAATTGTTCGGAAAGTACGCCGACTTCCGCTTGGCGCATCTGGCGGTCGAGGATTTGCTCCGCTTCCTCCCCCGCTCCCGCCGCCACTGCATTAACCGCAAGCGGCGCGAACAGCAAAATAAAAATCAATAGTTTTTTCATGGCAATATCCCCGTAATCAAATTCAAAATAGCGAACACCAGCGGCGCGGACATCAGCAGAATGGTAATCCTCCCCGCAAATTCAATTTTCACGGCGATTGCCCGCTCCCCCGCGTCCTCACACACCGACGCGCCGAATTGCGTCAGATACGCGATCCCGGTAATTTTAATCAGCGTCGTGATGTAAGAGGGTTCCAGCCCCAAGCCGTCCGCCGCCGCACGTACCGCGCCCACCGCCGCCGCGAGGTCGTCCGACAGCATGGCAAGCATCACCGCGCCGCACCCGACGGCGACCAAGCCGGTATATTCACTTTTGTATTGCCGAAGCGTAAGCGAAAGCGCCGCGCTGATGATTCCCGCCGCTATGATTTTGATAATCATAGCCCGAACAGTGATTTTATCGTGGTGAACAGGACGTTGATCTCCCGCACGAGCATCAGCAAAACAACGACCAGCCCCGCGATGGACGTCATAAGCGCGAGTTCCTCCCGCTGCGCGTTTTTCAGCAATTGATACAGCACCGCCGTGATGATGCCGATTGCGGCAATCTTAAAGATGAAATCAATTCCCGTGGTTTCCATATACTCCTCTTTCCGTTCGCGTTTCGGTCCCCGAACATATCTAATCTGCCGTTTAGACAGGCTCTTACAGAAAAAGCACCGCCAAAAATATACCGCCGATGACGCCCAAACTCCGGTACAACTTCGCGAACCGTTGTTCCTCCCGCTCCGCTTCCGCTTCCCGCGCGGAAAGTTTCGCCGAGGTCAGTTCGATATTTTCCAACTGCCCCGCCGCGTCACTCATGCCGAGCAACCCGCCGAAGGCACTGAGTATGTCCAAATCGTCACCGTTGAGCGAAAGATTTTTCCGCGCCGCAGAAATCGCGCCGTCCCAAGCCTCCTTGACGGTCGCCGCGCCGTCTTTCAACCCGCCGCCCGCCGCGAGGAACACCTCCCCCGCCGGCGTTTTCAGCCGCCGCGCCGTTTTGGTCAACGCCTCCGCGAGCGGTGTACGGCAAAAACTAATCTCACCCTTGAGCGCGACAAGCGCGACTTGCAGTTCGCGCAGTTCCCGCACCCTTTTGCCGTACTTCCCCGCTTCGTCAAACCCGATTTTCGCCGCGCATAAAATAATGACGGCGCCTCCGATCAGTTTTATCAGCATATGTAATCTCCCCCTGTTCACGGACAAGTCGTCCTACAAATAGACTATGATACTTTGTCCGCTTTTAGAACAATGAAACAGCCCGCCGGATCTAATTGATTTTTTCCACCGTCCCCGGACCGTGCCGCCTGCTCAGCGTGATGATACAGCCAAATTCGTCAATCACGCCGTCCAGCCGCACCCGCCGCAGCACTTGGCGGAAGTCGTCGCCGTGCGCCGTCGCGATAATTTTCACACCGCAAGATAACGCCTGCCCTACCGCGCTCACGTCGCAATCGGCGATTTCGTCAGTGACGATCACCTCGGGCGACATACTCCGAAGCATGAGCGGTATGCCGATTGCCTTGGGGCAAAGGTCAAGCACGTCGGTCATTTCCCCTACGTCGTGTTGGGGGACCCCGTTGTGCGACGCGGCGATTTCCCCGCGCTCGTCGATGACCGAAACTTTGCGGCTGCCGCCGATTTGCCGCGCGAGGTCGCGCAGCAGGGTCGTCTTTCCGCATTGCGGCGGCGATATGATGAGGGTATTCGCCACTTCGCCGTCCTTTACCACAAACGGCATGACCGCGTTTGCCGCGCCCGGTACCTGACGCGCTACGCGGAAGTTCACGCCGCTGACATGCGTAATATTCGCCACGCCGCCGCCGTGCAAAACCGCTCTGCCGCATAGCCCCACCCTATGCCCGCCCTCCAGCGTGATAAAGCAGTTTTTGATTTCGTCAATATAGGCGTAGACGGACGAGCCGCTCACCAATTGAAGTGTGCGCTCGATGTCGCTCCGCGTCGCCGTATGGGGCAGCCGCTTATGTTCCCCCGCGCCGTACAGCGTCACCTGCCGTTGACTCCGCAAGCGGATTTCCTCTAACCGCGTGAAGTCCTCCCGCTCTAACAACCGCCGTATTTCGTCGGGAAGTTTCGGGATGATTTGCTCCTTTGCCGTCATACGTTTCCTCCGTATTTCAAAATAACGCCGCCTGCTTGTCCGTTCGCGAAGCGTGTCCGTACAGGTCTAATATACGCGGGGCGGGACGGGGATAGAACAAAACAGAACAAAAAAGTATGAAAATATTTTGCTCTACTCTTGACAACCCGGGAAAAATTAGTGATAATATAAAGGAAAGAAAAATTATTCCCCGCGATTATGACAGGAGGCGTGTGATGTTAAATTCAGAAAAAACTATGGATAAGTTGGTCGCCCTATGCAAGGGCAGAGGCTTTGTGTACCCCGGGTCAGAGATTTACGGCGGTCTGGCAAACACGTGGGATTACGGACCGTTGGGCGCGGAACTGAAAAACAACGTCAAGCGCGCTTGGTGGAAAAAGTTCGTGCAGGAAAGCCGCTACAACGTTGGTCTGGATTCCGCGATTCTGATGAATCCGCAGACGTGGGTCGCTTCGGGACACGCGGGCGGGTTTTCCGACCCGCTCATGGATTGCAAGGTGTGCAAAACGCGCCACCGCGCCGACAAACTGATCGAGGACTTCAGCGGCGGCGGTACTGTCGCCGACGGTTGGACGGACGAGCAAATGACGGCGTACATCGACGAACACAACGTACCTTGCCCCGATTGCGGCAAGCACGACTTCACCGGCATACGCAAGTTTAACTTGATGTTCAAGACCTTTCAAGGCGTGACGGAGGACGCGAAAAACGAACTTTTCCTCCGTCCCGAAACGGCACAGGGCATCTTCGTCAACTTCAAGAACATACAGCGCACCAGCCGAAAAAAGGTTCCGTTCGGCGTGGGGCAAATCGGCAAGTCCTTCCGCAACGAGATTACCCCGGGCAACTTCACGTTCCGCACCCGCGAATTTGAGCAAATGGAGTTGGAATTTTTCTGCAAGCCCGGCACCGACTTGGAATGGTTCGCGTATTGGAAAGAATACTGCAAAAATTGGCTGCTCGGTCTGAACATCAAAGAGGAAAACCTGCGTTTGCGCGATCATCAGCCGGAGGAGTTATCCCACTATTCCAACGCCACGACGGATTTTGAGTTTTTGTTCCCCTTTGGGTGGGGTGAGTTGTGGGGCATCGCGGACAGAACGGATTTCGACCTCAACGCCCATGCCGCGCACTCGGGCGAGAGTTTTGAGTACCTCGACCCCGCGACAAACGAAAAATATGTACCGTTCGTCATCGAGCCGTCCCTCGGCGCGGATCGCGTGACGCTTGCGTTTTTGGTAGAGGCGTACGACGAGGAGGCGGTCGGGGAGGGCGATACCCGCGTGGTTATGCGGTTCCACCCCGCTCTTGCGCCAATCAAGGCGGCGGTGCTTCCGCTCTCTAAAAAGTTAGGCGATAAGGCAACGGAACTGCACGACGAACTTTCCCGCGTGTTTCCCTGCGAATATGACGACGCGGGCAGTATCGGCAAGCGGTACCGCCGTCAAGACGAAATCGGCACACCGTTTTGTGTGACGGTGGATTTTGAAACGGAAACTGACGGCTGCGTCACCGTGCGCGACCGTGACACGATGGCACAAACGCGCGTCCCCGCCGCAGAGTTGGCGGATTATATCTCACGAAAGGTGGCGTATTAAAAATGACACTTCCAAACGATCCCAAACGCTATGAAACAATGACGTACAACCGTTGCGGCGCCAGCGGGCTTCTGCTTCCCGCCGTTTCCCTCGGGCTATGGCACAACTTCGGCAGCGCGGATGTTTACGATAATATGTCGGATATGGTGCAGACGGCGTTCCGCCTTGGCATTACGCACTTTGACCTTGCCAACAACTACGGCCCCGCGCGGGGAAGCGCGGAGGAAAACTTCGGAAACCTGCTGCGCGGCGCGTTGGCGGGTTGCCGTGACGAACTTGTGATTTCCACGAAGGCGGGGTACTTCATGTGGCACGGCCCCTACGGTGAATGGGGCAGCCGCAAGTATCTGATTGCCTCGCTCGACCAATCGCTAAAGCGCATGGGGTTGGAGTATGTGGATATTTTCTATTCGCACCGTCCCGACCCGAACACCCCCTTGGAGGAAACCATGGGCGCACTCGCGCACGTCGTCAAACAGGGTAAGGCTCTGTACGCGGGGATTTCAAGTTACAGCGCGGAACAAACCGCCGAAGCGTCAAGGCTGCTGCGGGGAATGGGCGTTCCGTGCCTGATTCACCAACCAAGTTACAGCATGTTTAACCGCTGGATCGAGGACGGCTTAACCGACGTACTGCAACGCGACGGCATCGGCAGTATCGCCTTTTCGCCGTTGGCGCAAGGGCTGTTGACAGGCAAATACTTGAACGGAATCCCGAAAGGCTCCCGCGCGGACAGGCCGGACGGCTTCCTCAGAGCGGAACAGATTACCAAAGAGGTGTTGGAAAAGGTCACAAGCCTTAACGCCATTGCCGCGCGGCGAAATCAGACGTTGGCGCAAATGGCGTTGGTGTGGGCGTTGAAAGTCGGGAAATTGACCAGCGTACTGATTGGCGCGAGCCGTCCCGAACAGATTACGGAAAATGTCCGCGCCCTTGAAAACCGCGAATTTACCGACAGCGAACTTGCGGAAATCGAAAGCATCTTATAGTATTTCGCCGGTATTTCACCGACGCGCGGAGTACGGCGGAGGGAAACTGATGAAATGATTTGAAATGATTGACTTTTGCGCGAATACGTTGTATAATACATTGTAGAATTATTAACAAACTACTACAGGGGAGGTCGCGAAAATGCAAAGAGTATATAATTTTTCAGCCGGGCCGTCGGTTTTGCCCGAACCCGCGCTTACAAAAGCCGCAGAGGAAATGCTGTGCTGCGGTGACAGCGGTATGGGCGTTATGGAGATGAGCCACCGCTCCAAGGCATATGAGGCGATTATTCAAGGCGCGGAGGCACTTTTGCGCGAACTTATGGACATTCCTGATAACTACAAGGTGCTGTTTTTACAGGGCGGCGCGTCCAGCCAATTCGCTATGGTTCCGCTGAACCTCATGGGCAGGACGGGCAAAGCGGATTTCGTCGTGACGGGTCAGTGGGCGAAAAAGGCGGCGCAAGAGGCGGCGCGGTACGGCGTTGTGAACACAGTCGCGTCAAGCGCGGACGCTGTATTTAACTACATTCCCGCGTTGGACAAGTCCGCGTTCGACCCGGACGCTTCGTACTTCCACATCACGTCAAACAACACCATTTACGGTACGCGCTACACCGAACTCCCCGACACAGGCAATGTTCCCTTGGTTTCAGATATGTCCTCTTTGATTTTATCCGAAACGGCGGAGGTATCCAAATACGGCTTAATCTACGCGGGGGCGCAAAAAAACATGGGCCCTGCGGGGGTGACGGTGGTAATCGTCCGCGAGGATTTACTCGGACACGCGATGGAGCATACGCCGACCATGTTCAAGTACGACATACACGCCGCGAACGCTTCCATGTACAACACGCCGCCGACCTACGCGATTTATATCGTCAAGTTGGTGCTGGAATGGGTGAAAGAGTTGGGCGGCGTTCCCGCAATGCAGGCGTTGAACGAGGAAAAGGCGAAACTTCTGTATGACTTCCTCGACGGCAGCAGTATGTTCAAAGGTACGGTAGTGAAAAAAGACCGCTCTTTGATGAACATACCGTTTGTCACGGGCGACGACGCGCTGAACGACAAATTCATTAAGGAAGCAAAGGCAAACGGCTTTGAAAACCTCAAAGGCCACAGGAGCGTCGGGGGAATGCGCGCGAGTATTTATAACGCGATGCCGAAAGCGGGCGTTGCCGCGCTTGTGGAGTTTATGAAGGAATTTGAAAGGGTGAACTGAATTGTTTAACGTGCTAACTTTGAATAAAATCGCGCAATGCGGCATAGACCGTCTTGGCGGCGGGAAATACAACTGCGGCGGCGATATAGAAAATCCCGACGCGGTAATCCTCCGAAGTTTTTCTATGCACGATATGGAGTTGCCGCAAAGCCTGTTGGCGGTCGCCCGCGCGGGGGCGGGGGTCAACAATATCCCCATTGACAAGTGCAGTGAGGCGGGTGTGGTGGTGTTCAACACGCCGGGCGCGAACGCGAACGCCGTAAAGGAACTTGTCATCGGCGCGTTGCTGTTGTCCTCCCGAAAGATTATCGACGGCGTAAATTGGGCGCAAACGTTAGGCGGCGAGGGTGAAAACGTGGGAAAGACCGTCGAAAAAGGCAAATCCGCGTACGCGGGGCCGGAAATCATGGGCAAAACCCTTGGCGTCATCGGGCTTGGCGCGATAGGCGTTATGGTCGCCAACGCCGCGAACGCCCTCGGTATGGAAGTGATCGGCTACGACCCATACATCTCGGTAGACGCGGCTTGGGGACTTTCCCGCGCTGTCAAAAAAGCGTCCGGGGTGAAAGAAATATTTGAAAATTCAGATTATATCACCCTCCATATCCCGCTCAACGGCGAAACGCGCGGGACGATCAACGCCGACGCGATTGCCGCCATGAAAGACGGCGTAAGGATCCTCAACTTTTCGCGCGGGGAACTCGTGGACGACGGCGCGATCATCGACGCGACGCAAAGCGGCAAAGTAGCGTGTTATATCACGGACTTCCCTAACGCGTCCATGCTTGGGAAGCCGTCTATCATACCGATTCCCCATTTGGGCGCGTCCACGCCGGAGAGCGAGGACAACTGCGCTGTTATGGCGGCAGATGAGTTAAAAGAGTTTTTGGAAAACGGCAACATCATCAATTCGGTCAACTTCCCGCCCTGCGCGGTGGAGCGCGAATCGCCGGTGCGCCTGTGTATCGCGCATAAAAACGTACCAAGTATGCTAAAGCAGTTCAGTGCCATGTTCGCGGAGCATAATCTGAACATTGACAATATGCTGAACAAAAGTAAGGGCGATTACGCCTACACCATTTTAGAAACCGCGTGTATGCCCGACGCGAAAATCCCCGAAACGATTCGGGCAATGGACGGCGTGTTAAAAGTCCGCTTAATTGCAGAGTAGACAAACGGCGGTTCGGGAACACCCGAACCGCCGTTTTTTCTTTTTGTTTACGCGTACCGTATTTCTATCGCAAAATTTTTGCCCTTGCCGGAAAAGGCGAGTTCTGTAACCGCGTGATTCTCTTGCGCGAGCGCGACTTCGATATGCCGAAG
>JAIRSR010000112.1 GCA_031255355.1 Clostridiales bacterium | reverse complement strand
AACAAATGTTCTATTCTTAGGTAGGCTCTACGGGGAGGGCGGTATGTATGGATCTGTTCGGCAAACTGCAAATCCTAACCGGCGCGGCAAAGTATGACGTTGCCTGCACGTCCGGCGGCGTGGACAAAAAAGCACCTGCGGGAGGAATCGGAAGTGCCGCCGCTTGCGGCATATGCCACAGTTTTGCCGCAGACGGACGATGTATATCGCTGCTGAAAGTGCTGATGACGAACTCTTGTGTTTACGACTGCAAATATTGCGTCAACCGCCGCTCCAACGATACGCCCCGCGCCGCGTTTGCTCCGCGAGAGTTAGCGGACCTTACCATGAATTTTTATCGGCGCAATTATATTGAGGGGCTGTTCCTCAGTTCCGGGGTGCTGAAAAATCCCGATTACACTTGTGAGCGTATCATAGAAACGCTGAAAATCTTGCGGGAGGAATACCGCTTTTTCGGCTACATTCACGCCAAGGCAATCCCCGGCGCGGACGGCGCGTTAGTTGCGCGTCTGGGTGCGCTTGCGGACCGGGTGAGCGTGAACATAGAACTGCCGTCGCGTGACAGTTTGCGGTTACTCGCGCCCGATAAGTCAAAAGCCGCGATTCTAAAGCCTATGGGCTTGATCAGCAATCGAATCCGCGAAAACAGAGGGGAAGTCATTCGTTACCGTCACGCGCCGAAGTTCGCCCCCGCCGGGCAAAGTACGCAAATGATTATCGGCGCAACGCCGGAAACGGACTTCCAAATTTTGACGCTGACGGAAAATCTTTACAAAACGTATCAATTGAAGCGGGTGTTTTTCTCCGCTTATATCCCTGTGTCGCGGGACGCGTCGCTGCCCTCCGTCGATGCCAAACCGCCGTTGGCGCGGGAGCATAGGCTGTATCAAGCGGATTGGCTTTTGCGCTTTTACGGCTTTACCGCGAATGAACTCCTTGACGAGAAAAACCCGGGCTTTAACCCCTATATCGACCCGAAATGCAATTGGGCGATCAACCATATGGAACGCTTCCCGGTGGAGGTCAACCGCGCGGCGTATGAGGAACTGTTGCGGGTGCCGGGCATTGGGGTGGTGAGCGCGAAGCGGATTCTCGCCGCGCGTCGTACCGCGCGATTGGATTACGCCGCGCTGAAAACGTTGGGTGTAGTGCTGAAAAGGGCGCAGTACTTCATTGTGTGCGGCGGCAAGCGGGCGGAGGGGCTTACCGTAACGCGGGACGCGGCACTCCGCGCGTTGACTTCGGAAAAGGAAATGGAACTGCTGCGGCACAACGCCGCGCTGCAAGCGGGGGAGCGTCAAATCGCGTTTCGGTTTATGGGGGAGGAGGTGCGGCAATGCCTAACCAATCAGATGTAATTTACCGCTATGACGGCACCTTTGACGGACTGCTGTGCTGTGTGTTTGAAAGTTATTACGCCGCCGAGGTTCCTGCGGACGTTACCGCAAACGACGCGTTTCAAGCGACGCTGTTTCCGTCTAAGGTGATTGTGACGGATTCCCACCGTGCGCAAAGGGTGTTGACCTCGATTCCGAAGCGCATGGGTAACGCGGCGTTGGACTTGGCGCAAAAGGCTTTTTTAACCTGTTTGGAACAAAAGGCGCTGGCGATTCTTTTGTTCCTGCGGTTGGGTTACACGCATGGGTGCGCCGTGACGAACATGCTTACCCACGCGGCGGTGGCGCCGCTTGTAAAGGCGGTGCGGCATTTGGAGCGGGAGGCGCACCTGCTCAAGGGGTTTGTCCGTTTTTCGGCGTTGAACGGCGTTCTCGCCGCGGAAATCGAACCGAAAAATTGCGCGTTGCCGCTTTTGGCACAGCATTTTTGTGAACGCTATCCGGAGGAACGCTTTGTGATTCACGACAAAACGCGCGGTATGGCTTTGCTTTATCAGCCGTATACGCCGCGAATCGTTCGGGCGGAGGGGTTCCGTTTGCCCGACGCGGACAGCGGGGAATTGGCGTATCGGCGGTTATGGAAAGTGTTCTATGACGCGATAGAGGTAGAGGGGCGGCATAACCCGAAATGCCGTATGAGCCATATGCCGAAACGGTATTGGAAGTATATGACGGAACTGCGGGACGAACAAAAAAGCGTTTCGGACGGCGTGTTGCCGCCGCCCGAAACGCCTGTGTTATCTATTCCTTAGCGGGTGTTTGGAAACTGCCGCGCGTGGGGTTATACCGCCTTTTCTATCGCCTCAAATTGCGCGGTGTACAGGGCGTGATACAGTCCTTTGTTTTTCATTAATTCGTCGTGACAGCCGCATTCGGCAATGCCCTTATTCGCGATATACATAATTTTTGAGGCGTTTTTAATGGTAGAAAGTCTGTGCGCTATAATAAAAGAGGTGCGTCCCTCTAACAGGCGGTCTAACCCTTTTTGCAGAGCGATTTCCGTTTCGGTATCAATGCTGGAGGTCGCCTCGTCCAAAATCAGTATTTTCGGGTCGGCAAGTAACGCTCTGGCAAAGGAAATCAACTGACGCTGACCGACGGAAAGGCGTGTGCCGCGCTCGTTGACTTCCGTATAATAGCCGTCCTCTAACCGCGCGATAAACTCATGCGCACAAACCGCCCGCGCCGCCTCGATGACTTCCTCGTCCCGCGCGTCCGTCCTGCCGTAGCGGATATTTTCCATAATAGTGCCGGAGAATATAAAGGTATCTTGCAGCATCACGCCCATTTGTCCGCGCAGTGAGTTCAAAGTAACGCCGCTGACGTCAACGCCGTCGATCAGAACCGCGCCGCCGCTGAGGTTGTAAAACCTGCTCAAAAGATTTACAATCGTGGACTTCCCCGCCCCCGTCGGGCCGACCAGCGCGACGCTCTCGCCCGCCGACACAGAGAACGACACGTTTTCCAAAATCGTGTTCCCCTCCTCGTAGGCAAAAACGACGTTTTTGAACTCCACACCGCCGGCGATTTTCGGCATGACCGCCGCGCCCTCCGCGTCTTTTACCAACGGTTCCTCGTCCATGACCTCAAAAATCCGCTCCAGATACGCCATGTTTGTGATAATCGTGTTGTAAAAATTGCTGATGTTGGTAATCGGCTGCCAAAAACGTTGGGTATAACCGATAAACGCAATCAGTACGCCGATTGTCACCGTGCCGTCCAGCAGGAACAGCCCGCCGATATAAATCAAACTTGCCGTCATGACGGAAATTGTTTCTATGGACGGATTGACGACAAGTTCGATTTGCTTCGCCTTGAGCCACGCCTTTTGCGCGAGGACGCTTTGCTCCTTAAAAATATCCATGTTTTCACTTTCCCGCGCGAAATATTGCGTGACTTTGATTCCGCAGATACTTTCGTGTATGTAAGCCGTCAGATTTGAATTTTTGTTCGAGTAGGTC
>JAIRSR010000010.1 GCA_031255355.1 Clostridiales bacterium | reverse complement strand
TCAAACAGAATTTCATAGGCGTTTCGCGTTATCGGCATATCAACCTTGTGCTTTTTCGACAGTTGATACGCCGCCGCCGCCGTCCTCACGCCCTCGACGACCATTTTCACCTCCGCCTGGGCTTGCTCCGGCGTTTTGCCTTGCCCGATTAAAATTCCCGCGCGGCGGTTGCGCGAATGTTGGCTTGTGCAGGTGACGATCAGGTCGCCGATTCCCGTCAGCCCCGCGAACGTTTCCAATTTGCCGCCCATAGCGGTGCCAAGGCGCACGATTTCCGCAAGCCCCCGCGTCATCAACGCCGCCTTGGTGTTGTCGCCGTAGCCCAAGCCGTCACTAATCCCCGCGCAAAGGGCGATGACGTTTTTCAGCGAACCGCCGAGTTCCACGCCAATGAGATCGCCGCCGGTGTACACACGGAAATTCGGCGTCATGAACAAATCCTGCACATACCGCGCCGTTTCCGCGTCAGGGTGCGCCACAACGTTAGTGGTGGGCAAGTCGCGCCCGACCTCCTCCGCGTGAGAGGGGCCGGACATCACCGCGACTTTCGCGCGGGGGATTTCCTCCCGCACCGCCTCAGACAGGCGCGTCAGCGTTTCGCCGTCAAAACCCTTTGATATGTTGACGATCACTTGACCGTCCCGCACAAAAGGCGCGAGGCTTTTCGCCACCGTCCGCACGGTATGGGACGGCGAGGCGATGACGATTAACTCCGCGCCGTCTGCGCACTCCCCCATGTCAGAGGTAAAAGTAATATTGGCGGGGAGGGCGACCCCGGGCAGGAACGCCTTGTTTTCCCTGTGTTTTCGGAGTTCCTCGCTTTCCCGCGCGAAGTACGACCACAAACGGACGTTATGGCCGTTGTTCGCCAGCATACGGCTGAACGCCGTCCCCCAACTTCCCGAGCCGATTACGGATATTTCAGACATTTTCAGCACCCTTTCCGAAAGGTTATTTTGATTCAGACCTCTTGCGGAAGCGGTGTTCCGTGCCGCCGCGCAACCGTTTGATGTTCTCTCTGTGCGTATAAACGCTCAAGCCCGCAACCACGAGCGAGAACGCGAGGAATAGCATATCGCCGCGATGTAACGCAACGGTCAAAACAGGAAGCAGCACCGCGCCCGTAAGCGAGCCGAGGGAAACATAGCCTGTGATGAGCATGACGGCGACTGCCAGAAGCAGCACGGCGATCCCCATACGCCAATCGGCAAAGAACAGCGCGACGCACGAAACAAGAACGCCCTTGCCGCCCTTGAACTTGTGAACAAAGGGGAAGTTATGCCCGAGGATTACACCAACGCCCGCGCCGAACAGCGCAAGGCTGTTGCCTTTCGCGAACACGACCGCGAGGGTCAGCGCGGCGGCGGCTTTCAGCGCGTCGCCCGCGAACACGAGTATCGCGGTGCGCAGCCTGAAATTGCGCAGTGTGTTGGTGAAACCCGCGTTACCGCTGCCGAAATCGCGCACGTCCTTTTTTTCCAGCAGTGTGGTGAGAATAATCGAGGAATTGACACAGCCGAAAAGATACCCCGCCGCTAATAAAACCATTACAATCACAGCCTTACCCCTTTCCCTTTTCTCTGATGATAAACCGAAGCGGCGTTCCCTCAAAACCGAAGGTCGCCCTCAGTTGATTTTCCAGATACCGTATATATGAAAAATGCGCGAGTTTTTTGTCGTTCACAAAAAGCACAAACGTTGGCGGCCGCGTGGAAGCCTGTGTACCGTAGTAGATTTTAAGCCGCTTCCCCTTGTCCGACGGCGGCTGTACCTTGGCGGTCGCGTCGTTCAGCACGTCGTTCAGCATACCCGTGGAAATCCGCGCGGCGTTCTGATTGCAGACGTATTTGATCATCTCAAACAGTTTGCCGACGCGCTGTCCCGTCTTTGCGGAAATGAACATCACCGGCGCGTAGGTCATGTACGCCAGCCCCTCCTGCACTTCCAGACGGTAATTGTCCATAGTGTTCGTCCGCTTTTCGACCAAATCCCACTTGTTTACGACGATCAAACACGCCTTGCCGCTCTCATGCGCGTAGCCCGCGATTTTCGCGTCCTGTTCGGTAACGCCCTCCGACGCGTCCAGCATGATCAGAGCCACGTCCGCGCGGTCAACGGAGGACAACGCGCGAATCACGCTGTACCGTTCAATGCCCTCATCCACCTTGCCGCGCCTGCGCATTCCCGCAGTGTCAATAAAGATGTAATCGTCGCCGTCCCGGGTATAGCGGGTGTCTATCGCGTCCCGCGTCGTCCCCGCAACAGGGCTGACGATAACGCGCCGCTCCCCCAGAACGCTGTTAATCAGCGACGATTTCCCCACATTCGGCTTGCCCACGACGGCGATTTTAATCGCGTCGCCCTCTTCCTCCGCGTCCTCCCCTGCGGGGAAAAACTTCACCGCCGCGTCAAGGAGGTCGCCGATTCCTAAACCGTGTATGCCGGATACCGGGATAGGGTCGCCCACGCCGAGGTTGTAAAAATCATACATTTGAAGCGGCGGGTCCCCCGGCGTATCCGCTTTGTTACACGCCAGTACCAACGGCTTCCCGCTTTTTTGAAGCAGATCGGCAACGTCCTTATCGTTCGCCGTCATGCCCTCTTTCACATCGACAACAAGGATAATCACGTCTGCGGTATCAATGGCAAGCCGCGCCTGCGCCCGCATTTGCGCAAGGATCTCATCTTTCGCGTTAGGCTCTATCCCGCCGGTGTCCACCAGACTGAACCGTCTGCCGCTCCACTCCGCTTCGGCATAGATTCGGTCGCGGGTCACCCCGGGGGTATCCTCCACAATCGCCAGACGCTTCCCTACAATTTTATTGAATAACGCGGACTTCCCCACGTTGGGGCGGCCTACGACTGCCACTATCGGTTTCGGCATGTTTACCTCCTTATCACTTGTGTTGCTGTGTTTTTTATTAGACCTGTACTAATCCCGCCGGATTAGTACAGGTCAACCAACGCCTTAAAAAGCGCGTATCCGTTGTTTTCCACCGTTTGGATTGCCGCGCCGAGGGCGGCTTCCACGTCCCGCA
>JAIRSR010000181.1 GCA_031255355.1 Clostridiales bacterium | reverse complement strand
CAACGTTTTTTGGCGGTTTTTCATATCGTCCTCGGTTTGCCGTCTGCCGCTTTGCAGCGCGGCGACTTCCGCTTTGAGCGACGCGACGTCCTGCTGTAACTCCTCTATTTGGCGGGTTTTGAACGTGACGTCGTCGTCCAAATCATCGTTTTTGTCGGTGATTTCCTCAATATCCCGCTCCTTTTGCTCGATGCTCCGCGTGATTTCCAACTTCCGCGCGTTCCACAGTTCGACGCGCTCATTGTGGAGGGCAATATCCTTTTTCACACCGCTTTGCTCCATTTGCAAGGTCACAAGTTCGGCTGCCTTTTCCTCACGCTGACGCACCAAACGCGCCGCTTCCTCCCGCCGCGCCCCCGCCAGCTCCTCCAGCGCGGCAAGTTCCGCGCGCGCCGCCTCCGCGTCCGCGTCGCCTTGCGCAATATCCAAGCGCATATGCGCCGTTTTTTCGCTAATTTGAACTTTTTCCGCTTCCAAAGCGTCTTTCGCGCCCGCAACGGACTGCAAAAACGCGGCGGAATGTTTCACTTCCGAGGCAAGGGCAATGCACTCCTCTTGCGCAGTCCGCAGTGCCGCGTCCGCTTCCTCCGCGCGGGACAACGCCGCAGTCAACGCCCGCTGTGCGTTCTCCTCGTCCCCCTCTGCCGTCCGCAAGCCGTGCCGCAGTTCCTCCTCGCGCTTGCCGAGTTGCGCTAACTCGTTCGCGCGGGAAAATAATCCCGCCGTATGGTTCCCGCTGCCGCCCGACATCGCGCCGCCCGGGGTGAGCAACTCGCCCTCTAAGGTCACGACGCGGAAGCGGTAGCCGTACTTACGCGCAATCGCTATGGCGTGGTCAATGGTATCCGCCACCGCGACCCGCCCCAAAAGTCCGTCCGCGACGGCGCGGAGTTCCTCGTTGTAGGAAATCAAATCCGACGCTATGCCGATATACCCCGCGCTGTCACTTAGCCCCTTTTCGGCGAGTTTGCCGCCCTTTGCCGCGCTGATTGGCAAAAACGTCGCCCGCCCCGCCTTAGTGCGCTTGAGGTAGTCGATTGCGCGTTTCGCGTCGTTTTCCGTCCGCGTGATGATGTTCTGCGCCGCCGCGCCGAGTGCCGTTTCCACCGCGACGGCGTACTTCGCGGGTACTTGCAGCAGTTGCGCCACCGTGCCGAAAATTTCCACGTTCGCGAGTTCGCCGTTTTGACGCGCCCGCATCACGCTTTTTACGCTCCTGCTATAATGGTCGAAGGATTTTTCCATATCGTCCAACAGTTTGCGCCGCGCCTGCGCCTGCTCCAGCGCAATCCGCGTCCGTTGGCGGTGTTCCCGTGCCGCCTGACCGCGTTCCCGCAGCGCGGCAATTTCCTCCGTCCGCGCCGCGCCCTCCCGCCGCAAAGCGTCCAAACCCGCGTTTTTTTCGTCCAACTCCCGCCGCAAATCGTCAACGCCGCCCGCAAGCCGCGCGTACTGCTCCTCTTTGTCGCCCAACTCCGTCTCGATGGCGGTCAGCCGCGCCGCGAAACTTTCCGTCAACGCGCGGTAATTGCCCGTTTTCCCTTTGAGCGCGGCAAGCGCGTTCATTTTTTCGACAATGTCCGCACCAATTCCCTCCGCTTTTTCGCGGCATTCCGCTTCCGACCGCGCAAGCGCGTCCGCTTCCCCGCCAAGCCCGCGAATCCGCGCTGTAAGCGCACTGTCCTGTTCGGCGAGCAACGCCGCGCCGCCGTCCTGTTCCGACCGCGCTTCCTCTAAAGCGTCCAACCGCGCGTTCAGTTCCGCGATTTCACCGTTGACGCGCTTGACACTTTCGCGGTTGTACGCGATTTTACTTTTCAACACCTCAATATCGCTTTGATGGCTTGCCATCAATTGTGTGCCTTTGTTTTGCCGCTCCCGCTTTTCCTCTGCGGCCTCCTCGCTCTCGCGCATACTGTCAAACATTTGCGCCGTTTCGCGCTCCGCCGCCTCGATTTCCTCCCGAACGCCGTTCACCCGCTCACCTATATCGCCGTATGCCGCCGCCGCCTCGTCGAGCGCCGCTTGAAAACGCGCGATATTTTCCAACGATACGTTGACTTCAAGCACTTTCAGCCGCTCCCGCAAGCCGAGGTATTTTTTCGCCTTTTCCGACTGCTGTTTCAGCGGCGTGAGTTGCGTTTCAAGTTCGGTGATAATATCGCTGACGCGCAGGACATTTTCCCGCGTGTGGGCGAGTTTGCGCTCCGCTTCCTCTTTGCGGTAGCGGTACTTCGTAATCCCCGCCGCTTCCTCAAAAATCTGCCGCCTGTCCTCCGCTTTACTGCTGATGATTTCGCCGATTTTCCCTTGCCCGATGACGGAATAGCCGTCCCGCCCCACGCCGGTATCCATGAACAGTTCATGAATGTCTTTGAGGCGGCACGACGCTTTGTTGATGAAGTATTCACTTTCGCCCGAGCGGTAAACCCGCCGGGTAACGGTAACCTCATCATAGGCGATGGCGAGTTTTTTGTCGGCGTTGTCAATAACGAGCGTCACCTCCGCGAACCCAAGCGGCTTGCGCTTTTGCGTACCCGCGAAAATAACGTCCTGCATATTCCCGCCGCGCAGGGATTTCGCGCTTTGCTCCCCCATGACCCAGCGAATCGCGTCGGAAATATTGCTCTTTCCGCTTCCGTTCGGGCCGACGACTGCCGTAATGCCCGTTCCGAACGCCATATTGATTTTTTCGGCAAAAGATTTGAACCCTTGCATTTCCAAACTCTTTAGGTACATTCGCTACTTCCTTTACTCAACCTGTCCGGCTGCCAACTCTGCGGCGCGTTGTTCCGCCAACTCCCGAAAACGCGGATGATACGGCCCCGCGACGAAATTTTCCCGCGCCTCACTGCCGCTCAGCAAAAGCCCGAGGCGGATCACCCGAATGCCGCGCGGGTTAAAAATCCGCAGGACGGAGGCGCATACCTCCACAGCCCTTGCCACGGTAAGCGGCGTGTACGCCCCGCGCACATACGCGTCATACAGCGCGGTATGGCGAAGCACCAGCGTTGGGTATACGCGGACGAAATCCGGCGACAATTCCGCGATTTTCCGCGCCGTGTACAGCGACTTCTCCTCCGTATCCCCCATAAGCCCGACCATCATTTGAAGCCCGAGGGTGAAGCCGTACCGCCGAATCAACGCCGCCGCTGTCGCGGTCTGCCGCGCGGTATGCCCTCTGCCGTTGCACTCCAAAACGTCGTCACACATACTTTGTGCGCCGAGTTCGATTTCCGTAACGCCTTTGTCTTTCAGATTGTCCAAAATCGCGCGGTCGATATAATCCGGGCGGGTGGAAAGGCGGATCCCGTGAACCTCGCCGCGCTTTTTGCGCTCCAACGCGGCATTTAACAGCGCGTCTTGGCTCTCACGGTCTATCGCGGTGAAACTCCCGCCGTAAAACGCAACCTCGATATGATACCGCTCCGCGTCCAACGCCGCCAAAGCGCGGTCTATGCGTTCCCCCGCCTTTTCAGCGGTCATATCCGCCGCGCTGCCCGTGATCTGCCGTTGGTCGCAGAACGCGCACCTGTGGGGACAACCCCGGTGCGGTACAAAAATCGGTATAATCTTAAACTTTTTCACGTTTTATTCCGAACGGGCGCTTGACGGCGTGTAAGCGCCTGACGCGCGGCGTCTTGCTCCGCGTCCTTTTTGCTCCTGCCCTTGCCCGTCGCAAGCCGTCTGCCGCCGCTGATCACCTCGACGGTAAACACTTTCATATGGTCGGGCCCCTCTTCCAAAATATGGCGGTACTCCACCGTTCCGTCGCGCTGTTGTATTTCCTCCTGCAACGCCGTTTTATAGTCCTTAAACGCGCCCTGTCCCGCGCGTACACCGTCAATACGGTTCCGCAGCAGCATCAGGGTAAACTCCCGCGCCGCGCCGATTCCGCCGTCCAGATAAATCGCGGCGATAATCGCCTCCACCGCGTCCGCGAGGATGGAGGGACGCGCACTGCCGCCCGTCATCGTTTCGCCCTTGCTCATACGCA
>JAIRSR010000152.1 GCA_031255355.1 Clostridiales bacterium | reverse complement strand
GTATTCCAACAGGCCGTTGTAATGGGATTCGTCGCGGAAACATTCCTCATTGGACAGCACCCCCGGCACCAACCGCCCCACCGCGTCACATAGCGCGAGGGCGGGAAGTTCCCCGCCCGTAAGCACGTAATCGCCGATCGATACCTCTAAATCCACGATTTCCTCAATAATCCGCTCGTCCACGCCCTCATAGTGACCGCACAAAATGACGATATGCTCTTTTTCCGCAAATTCCTTAACCAAACGTTGATCAAGTACCCGCCCTTGCGGTGACATATAGATGACAAACGGCTTTTCCCCGCCCGCCGCGCATACGCTTTGATAGGCGCGGTAAATCGGTTCCGCGCGCAGGAGCATACCGTTCCCGCCGCCGTAGGGCGCGTCGTCCACTCTGCCATGCTTGTCCTCCGAAAAATCGCGGATATTGACACATTCGGCGCGGAGTACGCCCTTTGCCCGCGCCCGACCGATAATACTTTCGGCAAGCACCGCCGAAACAGTTTCGGGAAACAGCGTCAAAATGTCAATCCGCATACTCCAGCCCCTCCATGAGCGCGACTTCCATAACGCCGCGCGGCAAGTCTACCCGCTTGATGACCTGTTGAATCGCGGGCAACAGCAACTGTCTGCCGTCGTCGGAGCGCACCGCGTACACGTCGTTGCTGCCGGTAGAAAAACAGTCCTCGATTTTCCCAAGCGGCTTGCCCTCCGCGTAAACCGCAAGCCCGATTAAGTCCGTCACGTAGTACGTCCCCTCGGGCAACGCGCCGAGCCACGCCCGCTCTACATATAAAATCACGTTGCGGAGCGCATCCGCTTCCGCAATGCCGTCGATTCCGTCAAGTTTAAGAATCACGCTGTTTTTGTGGTATTTGACCGCTGTAATCGCGACTTCCCGCCCCGATAAGATCACGCGTTCCAGCCGCGAAAAAACCGACGGTTCATCACACCACGGCGTAACCTTGACCTCACCTTTCAGCCCGTGCGTATTTACGATTTTCCCGATTTCCAAAGGCGTGTCCATAAGCACTTTCCCGCCCTTTCCAAAAAGCCGCGTTGCCGCGCGGCAAATTCCCTTGAATAATACACATGGGGAGAAGGCGCGTGTTCCGCGCCCTCACCCCCGGTGATTCCGACATTGTTTCAGGCGTAGGATAAACTTTTTCCCTAAACAATATCGACGTTAATCTTTTTCTTTTCCCAAGCGGCGGCGGAACGGACTACGGTACGGATTGCCTTGGCGATTTTGCCCTGCCGTCCGATGACCCTGCCCATATCCCCCTCCGCGACCCGAAGTTCCAACGTGATTGCCGTTTCGGTTTCGGTTTGCGTCACGACGACCCCCTCCGGGTTTTCGACGAGGGACTTCGCGATAAATTCAAGCAATTCCTTCATCACACATTACCTCTTCTTCCCGTTAAACGCCGCTGTTTTTCAGCAATCGTTTCACGACGTCCGTAGGTTGCGCTCCGTTTTTAATCCACTTCTGCGCTTTTTCGACGTCGATTTTCACCTCCGCGGGTTCCGTCAGCGGGTTATAGGTTCCCAATTCCTCAATAAACCTACCGTCCCTCGGATACCTTGAATCCGCGACCACTACGCGGTAAAACGGAGTTTTTTTCGCGCCCATTCTTCTCAGTCTTATTTTTACAGCCATTTTTACACCTCCTATACGCGGTCTGCCGAAACACCGCAGCGCGGCGGCAAACGCCGTTCGCGAACGGTTCTCAACAGACCTGTGTTGACAAACAATCGACCTGTTTCGCCATGAGAACCTGTCTAATCTATGCGAAAGGAAAACGCGTTTTTCCTCTGCCGCCTTTTTTCATACCGCCGAACTGCTTAAACATGGTTTTCATCTGTTCAAACTGTTTCAGCAAAGCGTTCACGTCCTGCACCCCCGTGCCGCTCCCCAACGCCACGCGCCGCTTGCGGCCGGAGTTGAGTATGGACGGATTTTCCCGCTCTTTTCGTGTCATGCTTTTGATTACCGCCTCGACCCGCGCCATTTTCTTTTCGTCAATCCTCGCGCCGGCAAGCGCTTTCGCGTTTACGCCGGGCAACATGCCAAGCATATTTTCTATCGGACCCATATTTTTCATCTGCTCTAATTGGTCAAGGAAGTCATTTAAGTCAAACTGTTGTGTTCTTAATTTTTTTTCCAACGCCTCCGCTTGCTTTTCGTCAAACGCCGCCTCCGCTTTTTCAATGAGGGACAGCACATCACCCATGCCGAGGATTCTGCTTGCCATGCGCTCCGGGTGGAATGGCTCCAAATCCTCAAGTTTTTCCCCTGTGCCGATAAATTTAATCGGCTTACGGGTCACCGCCCGCGCCGACAACGCCGCGCCGCCGCGCGCGTCGCCGTCTAACTTGGTGAGGATTATGCCGTCCACGTCCAACCGCTCGTTAAACGTCTGCGCGACGCGCACCGCGTCCTGCCCCGTCATAGCGTCCACCACCAACAGCGTTTCCGTAACGGCGACGGCGGCTTTAACGTCTTGCAGTTCTTGCATCAGCGCGTCGTCGATATGCAGCCGCCCGGCGGTATCGATAATCACCAAATCGTTGCCGTTTTTCAGCGCGTGCGCGACCGCCGATTTTGAAATTTCCACCGGCTGTTTACTGCCCTCGATCTGATAGACGGGGATCCCGAGTTTCCCCCCGACCACTTCCAGTTGCAACGCGGCGGCGGGGCGGTAAACGTCACAGGCGACGAGCAACGGACGCTTCCCTTGCTTTTTCATCAAACCGCCGAGTTTGGCGGCGGTAGTCGTCTTGCCCGCGCCTTGCAGACCCGTCATCATAACCACCGTAGGCGGCTTCGGCGCGGTATTGATTTTCGCGTGACTGCCGCCCATCAGCGCGGTCAATTCCTCGTTCACGATTTTGACAATTTGCTGCCCCGGCGTAAGCGACTCTAAGACCTCGATCCCAACGGCGCGTTCCGTCACTTTCGCGACAAAGTCTTTCACCACCTTGAAATTCACGTCCGCCTCTAACAGCGCGAGTTTAATTTCCCGCATACCCTCGCGAACGTCCGCCTCCGTAACCTTGCCCTTGCCCCTCAGCCGTTTGAACGCGCCGAGGAGTTTTTCGGACAAACTCTCAAATGCCATACAATTACTCCCTTATCACTTCCAACAGTTTTTTGATCCGTTCAAGACGCGGCGCGACCCACGGCGCGGCGGACGCGTTTTCCGTCTTTTCCATTTCCTCAATTTCCTTACTGATTTGCTGCGCGGCGGTTTTTATGGTGATGTACCGCTTCGCGATGCCCAAATTTTCCTCCGCGTCTTTCAGAATCATTTCCGCGCGTTTGATATTATCGCGCACCCCTTGGCGCGTGATGCACAAATGCTCGGCAATCTCCGCGAGTGACAAATCCTCGTTGTAGTATAAATCAATTACGTCAGCCTGCTTGTCGGTAAGCATATTACGGTAAAAATCAAACAATAAGGTAATGTTTAAGTCTTTACTCATACCATATCCCCCCCGGATTGCCTCGGATTGCCGCGCCGCCGCGCGGTGATGTAAAGCAAATCACTTTACACCATTATATTACAAAATCACGGTGTTGTCAAGGGGGGTTCCGCAGGTTGCGCGTTTTCCTCGTTTTTTTCTTTCAACGCCTGCATATTTTCGTCCAATTCTTTCAGCGACTTTCCGTAGTTTTCCCAATCGTTATCCTTGGAATACGCCTTCATCTCGTCAAAACTTTTGAGCGCGCGCGCGA
>JAIRSR010000125.1 GCA_031255355.1 Clostridiales bacterium | reverse complement strand
CCGCCGATCGCGTAGCCGTCGAGGTCCAAATCCGCGATTTCCTTCGCGTGTTCCACCCGAATATCGCCGTAGGTGCCGCCTTGGTTGATGCCGAACAGCATTTGCCGCCGATTGATAGTATCCTCCGCGTGATTCAGCCGCGCCAACTCCGTTTTACAGCGTTTCAGCCACCGCACCGTCAAATCCGCAGAGTTTTTCACATACTCCCTCGGCGACGGATTTTCCACGCACTCATCAAACGCCATCGCGATCGTGGAGGCGAGGTTGCTTTGAATCCGCATACTTTCCTCCGGCCCCATAAATATTTTCCGTCCGTCGATATGCGAGGAAAAATAAACGCCTTCCTCTTTGATTTTCCTCAGCGAAGCGAGGGAAAACACTTGAAACCCGCCGCTGTCCGTCAAAATCGGCTTTTGCCAATTCATAAACGCGTGTAACCCGCCGAGTTGCTTGACAATTTCGTCACCCGGGCGCAGGTGCAGATGATAGGTGTTCGCGAGCGCGACTTGGCATTTCAGCGTATCCAAATCAGGCGCGGAAACCGCGCCCTTAATCGCCGCCGCCGTGCAGACGTTCATAAAAACCGGGGTCTGAATTACGCCGTGCGGTGTGTGAAACTCCCCGCGCCGCGCCGCGCCCTGCTGCTTTAACAGTCTGAACATTGCCACCAAGCCTTTCAAAAACCTATGATTTTTACGGTGTTTGGCTCTTTCACGGTTACGTCAAACGGAATCCCGCGCACCATTAAGGATTTACTGAAAAAAATGTTTACCGCGTCCGATACTGTAATCCCGAGGTACGAATACAGTTCCTCAACCGCCTTTTTTGTTTTCGGAGTGGTCCTGATATTCAACACAGACGTTTTCGCCATATGGAATCCCCCTTGTATGCGTATAGTTATCATCGCACAATCGACATACAAAATCAACACATTTGCAATACATTCACTACCCAATCAACATACAATCCCCGAAACTAAAAAACCGATACCCCTCCCGCACCGCTTCCCCATAGGCGTTCAGCACGTTTTCCCTACCCGCGAGGGCACTCACCAGCATGAGCAGCGTCGATTCGGGGAGGTGAAAATTCGTCAGCAGTCGATCCACCGCCCGAAAACGGTACGGAGGGTAAATAAAAATATCCGTCCAACCGAAACCCGCCCGCACTCTGCCGTCCTCCCCCGCCGCCGTTTCCAGCGTCCTTGCCGACGTAGTCCCCACCGCGATTACGCTCCCGCCGTTTTGCCGCGTTTCGTTCACGGCGTTGGCGGCGGCTTCGTCCACGGTGTAAAATTCCGCGTGCATTTTATGCTGTTCCACAATATCCGTCTTGACGGGCAAAAACGTCCCCTGTCCGACGTGAAGCGTCAAAAACGCGGTTTTGACCCCTTTCGACCGTATGCCGTCCAGCATCGCGTTGGTGAAGTGCAGTCCCGCAGTAGGCGCGGCGACGCTCCCCTCACTGCGCGAGTACACCGTCTGATACCGCTCCCTGTCGCTTTGCTTTTCGGTAATATACGGAGGAAGCGGCATTTCCCCCAACTTTTCAAGCACGTTTTGAAAAATACCCGCGTACTCAAACTTTACCAGCCTGTTTCCGTCAGCGGCGGCCTCCGTCACCTCGCCGACCAATTCGCCGTCGCCGAACACCACCCGCGCCCCGGGCTTGACGCGTTTCCCCGGCTTCGCCATGACTTCCCAAACGTCCCCCGCGATACGGCGCAGCAGCAAAAACTCAATCGCCGCCCCGGTATCCTCTTTTACGCCGCAAAGCCGCGCGGGGATCACCCGCGTATCGTTCAGCACCAGACAATCGCCCGGGTTGAGGTAATCGGCGAAATTCGCGAACGCCTCATGCCGCGCCGCGCCGGTGTCTTTATCCAACAACATCAGCCGCGACAGTTCCCGGCGTTCCGGCGGCGTCTGCGCGATGAGCGACGGCGGCAAATGATAGTAAAATTCCTTTGTGTTCAATGGGATAACTCCTTTTCGTTCAATGGGATAATTCCTTTATAACAATTCCGTGCCTGTGTAATAGTGTGTCAAAATTTCCTCATACGTAAACCCCGCCTGTGCCATACCATGCGCACCGTTCTGGCTCATGCCGACCAAATGACCGTTCCCCCGCCCGCGAAACACGAAATCGCCGCCCGCCGCAGGAAGCGTCCGTTCCCCCGCGCCGCCCATGACGCGCAAATCGCCGCCGCCGTATGCCGACAGCCCCCCGGAGGAAAGCATGTGCAGATTTGCGCCGTCTACCGCGCCGCCGTATGCTTGCGCGGAAATCCCGCCGCCCCGCGAAACGGTGTACGCTTGGCTCAACAGCATATCATAGCCGAACAGCGTTCTGCAAGCCTCATTTGTAAATATTTTGTCGCCGTCGCCGCCCGTCACCCGCAACTTATAGACCGCGCCCGACGCGGTACGCTCCAACACCTCGACGGTTTGCGCATTGCCCACGCCGTACCCCCGCGCCGCCAAAATCTCAGTCAGCCGTTCGGGGGAAAGGGTTTTCGTCCACGTGGACGCGTAGCAGTCCTTGCTCTCGTACTCGTCCGCAACCCCTTTGAGGTACGGCACGTCGCTCCCCCAAACGTACCGCGCGTCCTCGGTATGCCCCCCGCTCGCGGCGAAGTATACCGTTTCCGCGATTTGACCGTCGTAGGTGAGGATTCTGCCCGCCGTCTGCCGCGCCGCCAAAACGGTTTTTTCACTTTCCGCCGCCATGCCGTTGTACGCCTGGCAATCGACAGAGGCGCAAACGTGGAAGCCGTATGCCGCGTGTTTGTTGTAATTTTTCAGCGCGTACCCCCGTGCGCAAACCGCCTGCGCCTTTAACGCTTCCAACTCGAAATCCGCAGGCATCTCTGCGGAAATCACCGCCGCCACATAGTCCTCCAACGCTACCTCGTTGATTACGGTAAGGTTCCCGCCGTCCGTCCGTTTGAGTATGACGCTGCCCCGGTACGCCTTGCCGTCCACGCTGACAATCCCCGATTGAGAAGTATAGGTCTGCTCACCCTGTACGTCCTCCCTATGTACCACGCGTTCCTCCGCGTCGATTCCCAACCGCACGCTTTCCCGCGCGGTAGTGTTGTAAAACAGCCCGACCCGCACCGTTTCCGGCACCGCGATGGGTTCCGCGCCAACGGCAAAGCGCGGCGCGGCGGCGACCGCCGACAGCGCGAACAGCGCGAATATCAATTTTTTCAACGCCGACCCCCTCCAATCCCCTGTTCCGTCAAGCGCGGCGGCTTAATACAACGCCTGACCGCCTAATTTTTCTAACCAAATTTCTTTTAACACAGCCAAGTCCGCTTTGAACTCCTCCTCCGTCTGTGTTTCTTTCTTTTTCAATTCCTCCAACACCTCAAACGCGAAGCCGACGCCGTTTTGCGCCTTGTAATCCCGCTCTACTTTCACGTGTGTAGAGCCGAAAAACCGAAATCGGTTCTCCGCCGCCGCCAAATCTGCGGTAGTATCCACATACCATTGATTAAGCGTCAAATTCTTGATCGCGTACACCCCGCCTGTTTGTACGCGGGTTTTGTATTGATTCCGCAACTCTTTTTTATCCATAAATACTCCTTTTTGTCAGCCCTACTGACCGTAATATTTGTTCGCGCCGTGCTTCCGCGCGAAGTGCTTTTCCAACAACGTTGGCGGCAACGGCGCAATTTGCGGCGACAGCGCAAGCGTATGCCACGCCATAAACGCCGCTTCCTCCAGAACTGCGGAGTTCCGCGCCGCCTCCTCCGCGTCCTTGCCCCACGTGAACGGCCCGTGCCGCGCGACCAACACGGCGGGAACCCCGTCGGGGTTGACGGCGGTATTCTCGAACGTTTCCGCGATTACCCGCCCTGTTTCCAACTCGTATTCCCCGCGTATTTCCGCTTCCGTCAACAGGCGCGTACACGGTACGCCGCCGCTGAAATGATCGGCATGGGTCGTCCCCAACGCGGGGATTCCCCGCTCCGCTTGCGCGAACACCGTCGCCCAACGGCTATGCGTATGCGCGATCCCTCCGATACGCGGGAAGCGGCGGTACAACTCCAAATGCGTCGCGGTGTCGCTGGACGGCTTCCTCCCGCCCCCGACCCGCGCACCCGTCGCCAAATCCACCACCGCCATATCGTCCGCGCCCATGTCCTCATACCTGACCCCGGACGGCTTAATGACCACCACGCCCGCGTCCCTGTCCCGCCCGAAAATACGCG
>JAIRSR010000121.1 GCA_031255355.1 Clostridiales bacterium | reverse complement strand
GGTAAGCACTTCCATACCCTCGGAAACAGGATACACGCACGACGCTTGCAAGGCGCGTGCGCCCTTGACCTCCACGATACACATACGGCACGCGCCGATTTCGTTGGTATCTTTGAGGTAGCACAGCGTCGGAATATCAATGCCCGCCCCCCGCGCCGCCTCTAAAATCGTCGTACCCTCGGGAACCGTTACGGCTATATTGTTAATTTTCAAATTTACAGCCATTGCAATACTCCTTTCATTTAGCAGGCTTGTCCGCGATTGCCGGAACAAGTCCTTAGAGCCTGTTTTGGAGTCTGTCTAAAATCTTATCGTGGATGGCATGTTGCGCGGATTTTTCGTCAGACAAGGCAAATTTTTGAAGTAATAATTTGTTTATTACAAAGAAATTTAACGTAGTATGGCGGAAAATCCGCCAACAGGACGCCGCGCAGTAGATTTTGGACAGGCTCCTTTACTTCCGCGCGATTGCCTTAAACGGACATTTGCCCTCGCAAACGCCGCACTTGATACAGACCGCCGGGTCGATGACATACGGCTTTTTGACCTCGCCCGAAATCGCGCCGACAGGACAGTTCTTCGCGCATATACTGCACCCCTTACACTTGTCCTTATCTATTGTGTACTGTAACAGGTCCTTACATACTCCCGCAGGACATCTTTTTTCCGCGACGTGCGCCATATACTCGTCCTCAAAATAGCGCAAAGTCGAAAGTACCGGGTTCGGCGCGGTCTGCCCCAAGCCGCATAGCGCGGTGGCTTTGATACTTCCCGCAAGGGTGCGCAGGTTTTCGATATCCGAAACCTCACCCTTTCCCGAGGTGATTTTCTCTAACAGTTCATACATTCTCTTGGTACCTATGCGGCACGGAGCGCACTTTCCGCAGGATTCGTCCACGGTAAACTCCAGAAAGAACTTCGCGATGTCCACCATGCAGGAATCCTCGTCCATGACAATCAACCCGCCGGAACCCATCATCGCGCCTATGCTCAGCAAAGAGTCATAGTCGATCGGCGTGTCAATCAGTTCCATTGGAATACAGCCGCCCGACGGTCCGCCGGTTTGCGCCGCCTTAAACTTCTTGCCGTTAGGAATCCCGCCGCCGATTTCCTCCACGATTTCGCGGAGGGTCGTCCCCATAGGGACCTCGACAAGCCCGGTGTTGTTGATCTTGCCGCCGAGGGCGAATACCTTGGTTCCCTTGCTCTTTTCCGTACCGATGTCCGCGAACCACTCCGCGCCGTTTAAGATAATGCGCGGCACATTCGCGTAAGTTTCCACGTTGTTCAAAATCGTGGGCACCGCCCACAGCCCTTTGACGGCGGGGAACGGCGGCCTTGGACGCGGCTCTCCCCTATGCCCCTCGATAGAGGTCATCAGCGCGGTTTCCTCACCGCATACAAACGCGCCCGCGCCCAAGCGCAAATCAAGGTCAAAGTTAAATCCGGTGCCGAAAATGTCATTGCCGAGCAGTCCGTACTCTTTCGCCTGCTCGATCGCGATTCGCAAACGCTTCACCGCGATGGGATACTCCGCTCTGATGTAAATATACCCCTGTTCGGAGCCGATCGCGTAGGCGGCGATTGCCATAGCCTCGATAACCGCGTGGGGGTCGCCCTCCAACACGCTTCTGTCCATGAACGCGCCCGGGTCGCCCTCGTCCGCGTTACAACAGACGTATTTCACGCCTTTCGGCTGTTTCGCGGCAAATTCCCATTTGAGCGCGGTGGGGAAGCCCGCGCCGCCGCGTCCCCGCAGACCCGATTTTTTTATCGTTTCGATGACCTGCTCCGGCGACATCTCCGTCAACGCCTTGCCGAGTGCCTTGTAGCCGTCAAAGGCAATGTACTCGTCAATCCGCTCCGGGTCGATGACCCCGCAGTTGCGCAGAGCGATACGGAGTTGCTTTTTGTAAAACTGCACCTCGCTGAGCGGCTTTACTTCCCGCTCCCCCGTCGCTTCCTCGTACAGCAGACGGTTGACAATACGGCCTTTCAGTAAATGCTCCCGCACGAGTTCCTCAACGTCCGCAGGCTTAATGCGGCAGTAAAACGCGCCCTCGGGATAGACAATTACGATAGGACCCAACGCGCAAAGCCCGAAGCAGCCTGTTTTTACAACGCTGACTTCGTCCTCTATTCCGGCTTTTTTCAGTTGCGCGTCAAATTCCGCAATCAAAGTTTCACTGCCGGACGACGTACAGCCGGTGCCGCCGCAAATAAGCACATGCGATCTCACTAAATTCATTGTTACGACCTTCCCTTCCATAACTTATTGCTCCGCCTCGCCGACGGTATATTCCAAAACAGGCTGTTGGTTCACAATATGCTCGCTGACCACCCGCACCGCCTTTTCCGGGTTCATTTTGACGTAGGTGACCTTTTCCTTGCCCGGCACATACACCTCGATAATCGGCTCTAAACGGCACATGCCGATACAGCCCGTTTGCGAAACGATTACGTTTTTCACGCCCCGCTTGGAAACTTCGTCCACCAGCGCGTTCAGAACGGGACGCGCACCCGCCGCGATTCCGCAGGTCGCCATGCCTACAACGATCCGCACGCCCTCCTCCCTGTCCTGACGCATGTTGATATTGCCCAGCGTCTTGTTCCGAATCGCCTCTAACTCCGCTAAACTTTTCATAAAAGCATACCCCCTTAACATACTATAACATACTATAACATAATACTACAGAGTGCCAAGCCCCTCCGCGATATACCCGCCGAGCCACTGAATCACTTCCGGCGTATCGATCGGCGCGTCCCCCAAAATCCCTTTGATCTGCCGCGTGTCCAGCGTAAACGCGCCGCCGTCCGTACTGTGGCGGTACACAAAATCTACGCGGGGATTGCCGCTGATGAGCGTTGTAAGGGTGGACGGCATATCGCCCAACGGCTGACGGTCGATATGATCGTACTCAAACCACGCGGTAACTGTCGTGCCGCCGCCCTCCGCCGAGGTGACGTCCAGCCCCCCGCCGCACGATACGGCGGCGCGTTCAAAAAGCGGTATGCCCAGCCCCACACCGCGCGTCGTCCGCGTCGTGGTGAAAGGGTCCCTCACCTTTGCCAGAAATTCCGCGCTCATGCCTCTGCCGTCGTCCTTGACGGTAATGGTAAGACGGTTGGCGGCGGCGGCCTCTGTCACCGTGATTTCCACCAATGCCGCGTCCGCGGCGGTCGAATTGCCCGCGATGTCCAGAATATGAAGCGATAACTCTTTCATTACTTCATATAATTATCCAGAATACCGTCGATGTCGTCCAAAGAGAGCCGCCCGTAAACGTCGTCGTTCACCGTCATCACGGGTGCCAAGCCGCACGCGCCGATACAGCGCGTCGCGTCTAAACTGAACTTGCCGTCCGGGGTGCAGTCGCCGACTTCCAGGCCAATCCGCGCCTTAATGCGGTCGATAATATCGCCGGAACCCTTGACATAACACGCCGTACCAAGACAGACAGCGATTTTGTACTCCCCTTTCGGCTTGGTGGTGAACTGTGTGTAAAAGGTCACAACGCCGTAAATTTCGGCAAGCGGAACCTCTAACCCCTCCGAAACCATCTTCTGCACCTCTATGGGCAGATAGCCGTAAATCTCTTGCGCCTCGTGCAGTACGGGAATCAACGCCCCCCGTGCGCCCTTGTGCCGCGCAATGACCGCGCTAAGCCGCGCCTCCTGCTCCGGCGTACCATTAAATGGTATTGTGTTGTTCGCAACCATTTTCAAACCTCCCACAAATTTGTTATCCTTCGATTTTGTCCGTACTCATTGCGCTATTTCTAATTATAACAGATATAAATTAAAAAATCTACCATATTGTTAAAAAAAACACAAGAAAAATCAAAACAACGCGCAAAAAATACCGCAAACGGCATTTTTACGGATATTTTGCCGAAAAAAAAGCGCGAAATTTACGCCGTCAACCGAACGCCCGCAAAAGATCCGCCGCGCTATTGCCGTCCGTGGTGACGCTGTTGACGCGTTCGGAAAGGTCGCCCAAGCGGTGCGCGTCGGAATTGCGCATGATTTTACAGCCGCGCAGTTCGGGGCGCGGCAGGAGGTATTCCTCCGGGTGTTCCACCGCGCGGGAAATTTCGACAGTTACCGCGCCGAGTTCCTCCGGGATTCCCCCGAGGTTAGAAAGTACGCTGTAGGAGTCCCTGTCGATATGCGCCGCGACAGGCAACCCGCCCAGCCGCCGCACGAGGGCAAAGACCTCCGCAATGGAAAGTGCCGCCGCCGTAATCAACAGGCGCGGTTCCTCCGCCGTCACGCGGTCATTTTCGTCAAAAAGCAACTGCCGCCCGAAAATCGCGCTGTCGTTTTGCAAACGCGGCAACCGCGCCTGTACTTCCGCTTCCGCCGTTTCCGCCGCAAATACGGACGGGAACAGCGATAAAACGTGTACTTCCTCCGCTGTTTCAATCTCCATTCCCGCGATTACAATCAAATTTTTCCCCTCCGCCGCCCGCGTGACGGCGCGGACGTTCCCCGCCGCGTTATGGTCAGTCACCGCGATCGCGTCCAACCCCTTTAAGCACGCCATGTTGACGATATTATTCGGGGTCATGTCGTCGTCCGCGCAAGGGGATAGCGCGGAATGTATGTGGAAGTCGTAATACAACCTCATAGCATACCGCTCAGCGTGACGGCGACGCGGTAAGCGTCCGGCGCGGCACTTAGCAGGACGATTCCTTTTTCGTCCGCCTTTTCCGTCACGGAGGCCTCCGCCGTGATTCCGTCCGGGAAGATGACACAGGCGACGTCCGTCAACGCCGCCACCGCGACAACGTTGACGTTCGTCTGCACGGTAATCCACGCGTCGTCCGCGTTCGCGCGTGACATCACCCAACTTAAAAGGTCGCCGGTGTAACAGCCTCGGATTTCCCTGTCGTCATACGCCGGCTTGGTGAGCAGTTTGAACTCCTGCCGCGCAAGCAACTGTGATATTTTCAATCCTCTATCGCCTCGATTTCCCAATATTCGCCGTCCCGCGCAAGGGTCAGCGTCACAACTTCGTCGGGCAACGTACCGGGTGCGCTGGTTTTCATGTGCTTGATGATTTGATAGGTGTGTTCCCCGACGCGCTCCGCTTCGTAACTTTCTACCCAAGGGCTGGAAACGCCCGTACTGAACGCGCTCTCCGCAAGCCCCGCGTAGGACGCTTCCCGCAGCGCGTCACTGTACAGCGCGTATTGTACAACGCCGTCGCGCCGCTTTACGCCGTCGGCATACATTTCCGCGCAAGCGTCCTCTGTCAGCGGCTTTTCCACCAAAGCGGCGGCGGTCTCAAAATTCCCCGCACCCTCCTTGCCGTAAACCCGCAAAATGCCGTCAACAAGCGCGTCCCCGCCGCCGATATAGGTATACTCCGCGAGGTCATACCGCGCGTTTTCCTTTAAAACATCGGTAAAGTACGCAACCGGAACAAACGTAACCCCCTCCGTCACCACCGCCGGAGAAAGCGAAACAGGCGGG
>JAIRSR010000092.1 GCA_031255355.1 Clostridiales bacterium | reverse complement strand
AAAATCATATCGCGGCGGCGAAAAACTCCTCACACATCCGTTGTAAGCGCCCTCACGGAGGATTTTGGGGCAGGTCTGTTGCACCGCATATCTATTTTACTATATTTATCCGAATACTTCAAGCATAAATGTGCATAAAAACGGTAAATTTTTTTATCTGAATACCACACGGCGGTTTTTTGCCGTATTTTTTATATGGCGTTACGCGTTCAAACGCGCTTCCAACTCCGTTTTTCGCTGTTCATAGCCGGGCTTGCCGAGCAGGGCGAACATATTCTTTTTATACGCCTCTACCCCGGGTTGGTCAAAGGGATTCACGCCGAGCAGATACCCGCTGACCGCGCACGCCTTTTCAAAGAAGTATACCAGACTGCCGAAGTAATATTCGGTAAGTTCGGGCACGGAAACCACAAGGTTCGGCACACCGCCGTCCGTATGCGCGAGCATCGTCCCTTGCATCGCCTTATGATTGACGAAATCCACGGTTTTCCCCGCCAAAAAATTCAGTCCGTCAAGGTCGGATTCCTCCTCTTTCAGCGTAATATCCTCCTTGGTATGTTCGACGTTCAGTACCGTTTCAAAAAGCACCCGCATACCGTCTTGAATATACTGCCCCATAGAGTGCAGGTCGGTGGAAAAGTCCGCGCCGGCGGGGAATATTCCCTTGCCGTCTTTCCCCTCACTTTCACCGTAAAGTTGCTTCCACCATTCGGTAAAGTAGTGGAGTGACGGCTCGTAATTTACCATAACTTCTATGTTCTTGCCCTTTTTCAGCAACGCGTTCCGCGCTGCGGCGTATTGATAGCAGATATTTTCCGTTAGTTCGCGCTTGCCGTACAACTCCCGCGCGTCAGCCGCGCCGCGCATCATCGCGTCAATATCCGCTCCGGCGGCGGCAATCGGCAAAAGTCCCACTGCCGTCAGTACGGAAAATCTGCCGCCCACGTCGTCCGGCACCACAAAAGTTTCATACCCCTGTTCGTCCGCGAACACCTTTAACGCGCCCCGCGCCTTATCCGTCGTGACGTAGATCCTGCCCCGCGCCCCCGCCGCGCCGTACTTGTTTACGATTACTTCACGCAATACGCGGAACGCGACCGCCGGTTCCGTCGTCGTGCCGGATTTTGAAATCACATTGATAGAAAAATCTTTATCCTTAACATATGCAATCAGTTCCGCAAGGTAGGACGGACTGACGGAATTTCCCGCGAAAAAGATTTGCGGCTTTTGTGAATAGTTCGCGATAGGCGAGGATAAAAATTCTATCGCCGCCCGCGCCCCCAGATAGGAACCGCCTATGCCAATCACGATTAAAACGTCGGAATCCTTACGGATTTTCGCCGCCGCGCTTTTGACACGCGCAAATTCTTCCCTGTCGTAATCTTCCGGCAGGTCGAGCCAACCGAGAAATTCGCCCCCCGCGCCCGATTTGGCGTGAATACGGTCGTGAGCCGCCGCGACAAAGTCGCTTTGCGCAAGCACCTCGTGTTCGGAAAGGAACGGCGACGCCGTTTTGTAATCAAAGCCGATTTTGTTTGTCATTATGTAACCTCCACTTATAATATAACTTCCCCGCGCCGCGCCGTGATACGGACGTGATACGCGCTATTTATTTATTTTAATATAAAAACACGCAAAAATCAAGAAAATTCGCGTAATATTTTCACAGACCCGCGCAATCACCCTAACGCGGCGGCGAAAACGGCTGTGTTTTTCCGTCCCGCCGCTGCTATTCCCTCCGCTTACCGCGCCTCGATCACAGCCGCGTCCACGCTGTTCTCCCCCACCGTAACACGGAATTTCACGGGAATCTCCTTAGTGTTTTTGATTTTTAAGTCAAGCGCGTCATAAGTTACGGTAGCGTCGTCGCCCAACTTGACATATCCCACCTCGCCGTTATGCTCGTGACGCTCTACAATTTCAAGCCCCGCGCGTTTCGCGGCGTTGTACAGCGCGGTGCTGACTTGGCAAATCCCCCCGCCGTAGCCTAACACCTTTTCCTTTTTCATGATGACCAACGCCTTTTCATAGCCTTTCGCGGCAGTCCTCGGGCCTACCGTTTTATTAAACGAAAAAGTTTCTCCCGGCATCACCGCCGCCTTGTTGACGGCGTTCGCGGCAAGGGTGATATTTTTGACCCTTGATTTTTTCTTGTCCAGCAACGTAGTCGAAAATGCGCTCAACACCCGATTTTCCGTCTTTTTCTCTGCTTGTTCGGACGGTTCGGGCACTTCGGGCGGTTCAGACGGTTCAGGCCGCGCCGACTCCCGCGGCGGTTGTGTAAGGTTGTTCCCGCCGTACGGCGCACAGCCTGCCAAAAGCGCGGCGGCGATGATTAGCGCGAAAATCCCTTGCTGCATTCTCTCACTCCCCCTTGTGAATCTTGGTGAAAATCCGCGAAAAATAGGTGTTTACGCTATGTTTTCACGTTATCTAAAATTATTATTCGCAATTTCATTCGGACAATTCGCCTTAAAAAATTCAAAAACGTCTTTATTTTTCCAAATAAATATGTTATAATAAATACCAGTATAGTAGAAAAGCCTTGCGGCTTTTCCGCCGTTGTATTTATTGAAACGGTGTGAAGCAAGCCGATTGGCGGCTTGCACCTATGTTATAATAACGGCAGAAACCGCTTTGCGGTTTCAACACACCATTTCAACATGAGCGCGATAGCGATTATGTTATAATAACAGCAGAAACCGCTTTGCGGTTTCAACACACCATTTCA
>JAIRSR010000063.1 GCA_031255355.1 Clostridiales bacterium | reverse complement strand
TGATTCCGGTGGACGGGCAAAGTATAAACGACAACGAAAACGGTATTTACAAGGGCGCGTATGTCATCGACGTTACCTATGAGGGGCTTACGGTCGCTTACAATATGTGGTTTGACGTGGATTTCACCAATCAAGAAAGCCCCGCGTTTATGATGATTTACGAGGCGCCGCAATTCTTGAAAGCGTTGCTGCCTATGTTGGATAAACAATATTATTACCTTGATATGTCGGACGCGGCGGCGCAGTCGGGAATGGATCTTTCCTCCGCAAACATTTTTGACGCGTCGGGCATACTCGACGCGCTTGAATCAATAGATCCCGCCGGAATGACCGTCGAGAAGGAGGAGGAAGCGTATTTGGTGACCGTCGCCAATGACGCGGTCGCCGCGCTGTTACAGCAGTACTTATCAGTCGCGGTTCTGTCCGCGCCCGCTTTGAGCGGATCGGACGCGGAAGCCGCCGTAGCGGAAGTTTTGGAAGGCTTGGATTTGCTGTCGGCACTTGACCTGCTCGGCGGCAAGGACGTTTCGGCTGCTATGTCTGTGGACGGCGACGGCTATCTTTCGGACTTCCGCACAGCCCTTGAATTTACGGTGGATACCGACGCGATTAGTACCGCAGTGTCGGGCGAACCGTCTGACGGGGAGGGAGCCTTTACTTTAGGGATCGATATAAACGTTCAGTACACGGATTACAACGCGGTAGACGGGATTGAGATTCCCGCGCTGACGGAGGAAAATTCCGAGGACCTTATGCAAACGATTGCGCACGCGGCAGGCATTCCCGAAATCGCCGTTTTTGTCAACGGTTCCCGCATTGCGTTCGACGTACCGCCGCAGTCCGTCAACGACAGGACTATGGTGCCTATGCGGGCGATTTTTGAAGCCCTCGGCGCGGAAGTATCGTATGACGACGGATTAGTTACCGCGTTGGCGGCAGACGGCAGAGTGATTACGCATACCATTGGTGAAGCCGTTGTTTATATTGACGGCAACGCGCTGGAAATGGACGTCGCGTCCTTTGAAACAGGCGGCAGAACCCTTGTTCCGGTTCGGTTCGTGGCGCAGGCGTTGGGCGCGGAGGTCGATTGGATCGAGGAGGCGCAAACGGTAATTATTACACAGTAATTATTACGCTGTAGCAAAAAAATACAATAAAAAAACTGACGCGCGTTGGGAATCCTTTCCCGAAGCGCGTCAGTCTTTTTGTTAGCGTCCGCTTATCTATCGCAAAGTTCACAGCCGTCACAAGTCGTTATTTTTTTCTCAAACACTTGATGAATGGTCGTAAGCAATTCCGCGTTTTTCATTTCCCCCGGCTTATGCAGGAACACTCTGCGCGGCGCAAGCGAAATCAACGCGCTAATCAACACATCATCCGAAGCGGCGGATTCCCCGCCGCCCTCCCGCGTAAATTCCGTAAGACAGGTCGCGGTGACATCCTTGCCCGTATCGTCGTACACGTAATATTCGCCGTTTTTCGGCACGATATTGATTAAATCATACTTCGGCGTTTGAATTTCCACAAAGTATTTCAGCAGTCTTACAAAATCCCTGTACTCCTTGTCCGCCATAAAATCATCCACCGCTTTGTCGATGATTTCCTCTAACTCGCGCCGGTAATCTTTCAATCTGAATTTTACAAAGCCGTCAATCACGACCTTATCCGCAGTTTCCAGATATTCCCTAAGCCGCGCGCCGACCAACGCGCTGAACGCGTCTTTTTGATCCGCGTAGCGCAACGCTTTTTTGAAGATGATTTTTTTGTCGGGCAAGTTAAAATAAAAATAATTGCGGTTAATCAGTTTAGAGATGAGTTTATCCTCGTATTGCTCCACAATCGTCTTGGATACCGCGTCCACGAGTTTTTCCCTGCCGCCGCCGTCCCTGCTGGTAAACACCACGGAATTGCCGTCTATATCCACCGCCGCTTCGCTGCCCGCCTCCGCGAAAATCTTGCTCAGCAGCAAATCGTGCATCGCTTTTGTGTCCGTCACTATTGAGAACCGTTCCAATCCATCACTTCCTGTTTCATGGGTATCATTGAACCTATATCGATCAACTCCCCGCCGCAGAGCGAAACTACGTCAACAGACCGCTCCGAGGCGAACGCCTTGATGCTTTTGTAGTCGCGGTGTTTTTCCGCGTTGCCGCAAAACGCGAGTACGCTTGGCGAAATCAACCCGCAAGCGCCGCCGATGAAGCCGTAATCCACGCCGTCCAGACGAACGCCGCCCGGCGTGATGAGCAACGTTTCAATTCCGTTGGCGCGAAACGCTTTTGCGATTCCGCCATCCGCAGTAATCGCCGCGTTTTCGCTTACGACGCATACGGCACATTTAGTATATCCTTGCGCAACGTCTATTATACGAACACCGCCCTGTTCCAGACAGCGCAAAATTTCAGCGTCGGTGCGGGATTTTTTATGCGCGGCGTACTTTCCCACCCTTGCTATATTATATGCGATATTCGACGGGTAGTGACTCTCTAAATCCGTTTTGCCGCAGATGACTTCAAAACCGAGCGGCGTTAGCGCGGCGCGGTAGTATTCATACGCTTCCGGTACGCAAACCGCTTTGTTTCCTCCAACGTGAGAAATCTGCATATCGGGGTGCGTCGCCGCGTAGTCCGCGACGCGCACTTTTACGGAGTGTATCGGCGTAATCCGCAGTTTTTCCAAGTTTTTCAAAAATTCGTCCGGCGCGTTTCTGTCCACGATAACGTGCGTCACTCTGCCCCCGGGCAAAAATGGAATTTCTATGAACATATTTTTACAGCCCCTCATAGTATGATATAGCAGATTGACTTTTGCCGCATAGCGTTACCGCGCGTTGTTTTACGTACCGTTACCGCGTGTTGTTGTTTGGAAAAAGTCAATGTGTCAGCGGGCATCCCCCTTGCTCCCAATCGGCGGTCTCACGCGGGAGCGCCGCCGGTTGTTTATATAAATAGATAGTGTGGACATGAGTTTGCGTACCCGCCTTCCGCTTCGCCCCCCGAAAAAGATTAACGCGGCGCGGCGGAAAAATCCGTAAAAAAGCGGGTATTCGGAACTCATGTCCACATTATCTGAGAAAATGTATTTTTGCCGCGTAAAATGACAAAAATAAGCCTTGGAGGTATGCCATATGACCAATATTCACTGCGTGAGCGATTGCGTTTATCAAAAGGACGGCTATTGCAAGTTGGAAAGTGTTACGGCAATGGCGGTAACGCCGCGAAACAAGTGTGCGTACTACGCCAAAGCGGAGGAGGCCGCCGCGAAAAGGGAACCCGCGTATTGACGCGCCGAAGCGCGGCTCCCGCGTAACCGCAAGCCGTTAGACGGCGCGGACGTTCCCCGCGCTTATTCGGCGTTTGTATTATTTCCGTCCAACGCCTCTTTGATGAGCCTGTTCAGAAGTTGGGGATTGCCTTGCCCCTTGGTAGCGCGCATGGTTTGCCCCACCAAAAAGCCTATCGCCTTTTCCTTACCCGCCCTGTAATCCTCGACGGACTGCGGATTTGCGCCGATGACCTCCGCTACGATTTGCGCCAACGCGCCCTCGTCGCTGATTTGCGCCAGCCCCTTTTCCTTGATGATGAGTTCCGGGTCGCGCGGGTTTTCAAACAGCGCGTCGATTACCTTTTTCCCCGCCGTATTGCTGATTGTCCCTTGCGTGATTACGGCGATGAGTTTCGCGAGGTGTTCCGGCGCGAACGGCAAATCGGCAGGCTCCATGCCCTTTTCGTTGAGTAGTTTAGAAATATCGCCAATCAGCCAATTGCTTACCGTTTTCGCGGGCGCACCCGCCGCGATACACCGTTCAAAGAAGTCCGCCAAGGGCTTCTCGTTGGTAATCTGCTCCGCGTCGTACCGCGTCAATCCGTACTCGCCGACATACCGCTCCCGCCGCGCGGCGGGCAGTTCGGGCAGTTCCGCGCGAATACGGCGAATCATAGCGTCGTCCACTACAATTTGCACCAAGTCCGGGTCGGGGAAGTACCTGTAATCCTGCGCTTCCTCTTTGCCGCGCATGGAAACGCTCGTCCCTTTGCCGTCGTCCCAACGGCGCGTTTCCTGCCGTATCGAACCGCCGTACTCGATT
>JAIRSR010000074.1 GCA_031255355.1 Clostridiales bacterium | reverse complement strand
GAAAAATTAGGGCGGGCTTTTTAGAAGATCATAACCTTAGAATTTATACTGAATTTAATGTTGGTACTCTTAGAGCAGATATCGCAATTGTTGAAATCAACAGGAAAATACACGGATATTTGAGAAATAACACCAAGAACATAATTGCTATTATTGAATTTAAGTATCTGAACAAGAACGGTATTTGGTAGCCGAATTTAACCAAACGAATAATTTTTTTCAAAAAACGCTTGCTTTTTTCAAAATGGTGTGATATAATACCGTTAAAGGTCAAAGAAAGTCAAAGTCAAAAATTGTCGAAAGGTGGCGAGGTTTGGTTGTGAGGATCAGCGAAACGATAGAGCAATTCATCAAGCAAATGCTGACGCAGGCCGACGGCGGCACGATTGATTTGCAGCGCAACGAACTCGCGAATCAGTTGGGCTGTGTTCCGTCGCAAATCAACTATGTCATATCGACGCGCTTCACAAACGAGCAGGGTTATCTTGTTGAGAGCAGGCGCGGCGGCGGCGGCTATATCCGAATCACGCGGGTACAGTTGGGCAAGGCGGAGTATCTTATGCACATTGTAAATGGTGTGGGGAACGCGATTAGCGCGGGTGAGGCGGCGGTATTTGCCGCGAATTTGCTGGATAGCGGGTTGATGACGGCGCGGGAGTGCAATTTGATTCTCGCGGCGGTGAGCGACGGCTCGCTTCCGGTCGGTCAGCCCCGGCGGGATCTGTTGCGGGCGAAAATGCTTAAAAATATGTTGTTAATACTAATTCCAAATTAAGACGTTGAAGCCGAGCGCGTCCCGAAAATGCGAAAAGAGCATTTTTCGGGCGGGTTGAGCGCGATGGCTGAAACGATTTTAATTGAAATTCGTATAAGAAACGATTTTAATTGGAATTCGTACAGGAAACGATTTTAATTGGAATTGGTATGATACTGATTCCAAATTAAGACAAGATTCCGGGCAGGTTTATGTGAAAGGAGTGGTTCTCATGTTATGTCAAAAATGCAACGAAAAACAGGCGACGGTACATTTTGTAAAGGTGGTAAACGGTGTAAAGGCGGAAATGCACCTATGCGAAAAGTGCGCACCGCAGCAGGAACTTCCGGCGGCGGACAACTTTGACATTGCGGTCAGCGATATTATCAACAGTTTGTTCGGGGGAAGCGCGGCGGCGGCACACACCAAATGCGGACGGTGCGGCACGACGCTGCGCGGCTTTTCGCAAACGGGGAAACTCGGCTGTTCCGACTGCTACGACGCGTTCGGCAAGCAGTTGGAGGCTCCGCTCAAGCGGATTCACGGCGGCACGCGCCACGCGGGTAAAACGCCCAAGCGGGCGGGCGGCGGCGGGGACAAACTGACGCATCTGAAAAAGTCTCTGGAAGCGGCAATCGCCAAGGAGGATTTTGAAAACGCGGCGGTAATCCGCGACGAAATCCGCGCGTTGGAGGGGGGGAGCGGCAAATGAAGTGGTATATTGATTCGGGCAAAGAGGGCGACGTGGTCATCAGTTCCCGCGTACGTCTGGCGCGAAATTTGAAAGGCTATCCATTCACGCACAACCTAAGCGACGGCGCGTTGAGCGAGGTACTGCAAAAATGCCGCGAGGCGGCGCGGCCGCTGGGCTTGCAGTATCTTTCGGTAGACGCGATGCCGCCGATTAACCGCCAAATCCTCATGGAGCGGCACATCATCAGTCCGCAAATGCTGACCGCCGTCCGCAAGCGGGCGGTGCTGCTGTCGGAGGACGAGCAAATCAGCATACTGCTCGGCGAGGAGGATCACATCAGGATCCAATGTATGACGGCGGGTTTCGACCTTGAAAAAGCGTTGGAGTTGGCGAACAAAGCGGACGACGCGCTGGAGGAATCCCTCGATTACGGCTTCAGCGCACAATACGGCTACGCCACCTGCTGCCCGACCAACACGGGTACGGGCATGAGGGCTTCGTGTATGCTCCACCTGCCCGCGCTGACGGCGAACGGTTACATCGACACACTGCTCAGCGCGGTCGGCAAAGTGGGACTGACGGTAAGGGGTCTGTACGGCGAGGGCACAAAGGCAAAGGGCTGTATGTATCAAATTTCCAACCAAATCACCCTCGGCATGAGCGAGGAGGAATCGCTGAAGCGGCTGAGCGAGTTAGTCAAAATGGTGATAGACAAGGAACGCCGCACCCGCGAGGGCATCAAGCGGGAACGCGGCGACAAGTTGACCGATTTGGTGCGCCGCGCCTACGGAATCCTGCAAAGCGCGTACCTCATGACCTCGGACGAAGCGTACAAACTGCTGTCCGACGCGCGACTGGGCGTCGCCACCGGCATATTACAGGGGCTGCCCCTGGAGGCGGTCAACGAGTTGACGATCACCACGGGGCCCGCGCACGTCGCGGAGGCACACGGCGACGTTACAGCGGAACACCGCGATAAACTCCGCGCCGAAATCATACGCAAAAAAATAGCGGCAAGCGGGGATTCGCGATAATTTGATATTTTTACGTAACGGAAAGGAGCGGTAAGCATGGCTTATGACAACAAATTTACGGAAAGAGCGGAACGGGCGTTGCAGTTATCCAACGAAGCCGCGGCGCGTATGGGGCATAACTATATCGGCAGTGAGCATCTGCTGTTAGGTCTGGCGCGGGAGGGCAGCGGCGTAGCGGCGAAAACGCTTGCCTCGGTCAACATCACAGAGGAGAAAATCGTCGGCAAAATAGAGGAACTCGTTGGCGCGGACTACACCCAAACGAAAACGCGGGCAAGCGGCATGACGCCGCGCACCAAGCGGATTCTGGAACTCGGCTGGTCGGAAGCGCAGCGCATGGGGCATAACTATATCGGCACGGAGCATTTGCTCCTGGCAATCCTGCGGGAGGGGGACAGCGTCGCCTTGCGGATTTTGACGGAACTCGGCGTGGAGCCGCCTAAAATGTACGAGGGGATTATGAAATTTTTCAGCGCGGACGGCGGCGCGGGGGCAAAGGGCGGCGCGGCGGCGAAAAACTCCGTCACGCCCACGATAGACCAATTCAGCCGGGATTTAACCCGCTTGGCAAAGGAATCCCGCGTAGACCCCGTCATCGGCAGAAGCAAGGAAATTGACCGCGTCGTACAAATCCTGTCACGGCGCACCAAGAACAATCCGTGCCTTATCGGTGAGCCGGGCGTGGGCAAAACGGCGATCGCGGAGGGGCTTGCGCAAAAAATCGCGGACGGCAACCTCCCGGAACTCCTAAAGGATAAGCGTGTGCTGTCCCTTGACCTTTCCTCTATGGTGGCGGGGACGAAGTATCGCGGCGAGTTTGAGGAACGCCTTAAAAAAGCCCTCGACGAGGTGCGCAAATCGGGCAACATTATTTTGTTTATCGACGAGTTGCACACCCTCATCGGCGCGGGCGCGGCGGAGGGCGCAATCGACGCGGCAAACATCTTGAAGCCGTCGCTGGCGCGGGGGGAAATACAGGTGGTCGGCGCGACGACGCTGGACGAGTACCGCAAGTATATTGAAAAGGACGCGGCTTTGGAACGCCGGTTCCAACCCATATCGGTGGACGAGCCGACGGAAGCGGAAGCGGTAGCGATTCTAAAGGGCCTGCGCGACAAGTACGAGGCGCACCACAAGGTGAAAATCACGGATGAAGCGGTGGACGCGGCAGTGACGTTGAGCGCACGTTATATCCCGGACAGATTTTTGCCGGACAAGGCAATCGACCTCATTGACGAGGCCTCGTCCAAGGCGCGGCTGAAAAACTTTATCGTGCCGCCCGACATGAAAAAAATGGAGGAAAAAATCGGGAAAATCCGCAATGACAAAGAGTCGGCAATTCGCGGACAGGACTTTGAAAAGGCAGCCGGCTTGCGGGACGAGGAAAAGGCGTTGCGTGAAAAATTAGAAAAATCCAGAGAAAAATGGACTGCCGCGCAACAAAAGGCCGCGCCCGAAATCGGCAGTGAGGAAATCGCGCATATCGTGGCAATTTGGACGGGGATTCCGGTGCAGACCCTCGCGCAGGAGGAGAGCGAACGCCTGTTGAAAATGGAGGAAGTACTGCACAAGCGCGTCATCGGGCAGGACGAGGCTGTAACGGCGGTCGCGAAAGCGATTCGGCGCGGCAGAGTGGGTTTGAAAGACCCCAAGCGTCCGACCGGCTCATTTATCTTCCTCGGCCCGACGGGGGTGGGCAAGACGGAGTTGTCCAAGGCACTCGCGGAGGCGATTTTCGGCGACGAGGACGCTATGATTCGCTTTGACATGAGCGAGTATATGGAAAAACACACGGTCTCCCGCTTGGTCGGTTCGCCGCCGGGCTACGTCGGCTACGACGAGGGCGGGCAACTCACCGAAAAGGTGCGCGGGAAGCCGTATTCCGTGGTATTGTTTGACGAAATCGAAAAGGCGCACCCTGACGTATTCAATCTTTTGCTGCAAATTTTAGAGGACGGCATTTTGACGGACGCGCAAGGCAGACGCGCGGACTTCCGCAACACCGTCATTATTATGACCTCTAATGTCGGCGCGAGGGACTTGTTCGAGAAAAAACGCCTTGGCTTCGCGGACAACGGCGGCGGCAAAACGTATGAGGATATTAAATCCAACGTCATGAGCGAGTTAAAGCGCGTGTTTAAGCCGGAATTTTTGAACCGCGTGGACGATATTATTGTGTTCCAATCGCTCAGCGCGGAGGAAATCAAAAAAATCGCGGTGAAAATGCTCGGCACGCTCAGCGGCAGGCTAAACGCCGTCGGAATCGGCGTAACCTTTACGGACGAAGCCGCAGAATTGCTGGCAAAAGAGGGCTTTGACCCGACCTATGGCGCACGTCCCTTGCGCCGCGCGATCCAGAGCAAAGTGGAGGACTTTTTAGCGGAGCAAATGTTGGAGGGCAAAATCAAGGCGGGCGACCGCGTGACTATCGGCGCGGCGGACGGCAAAATCATGATAGAGGAAAAAGGAATATCGGAATAAAAAGGACGTGAAAAGGAGAACGGTACGCGCCGTTCCCTTTTTTGCGGATTTTTTGATGATTTGACGATTACATTCGCCGGCGCAAATACCGCTCGATCCTAAGCCGCAGCGCGATTGTTTCCGCGCGGGCGTACAGCGAAACAAACAGCACCGTACCAAGGATGATCCCGCCCAAAACGGCACTAATCATGTACAGCAGGTTGTTCTGAAAATAAATGTACCCCGCAACCGCGCCCGCCAGAATCAAAAGCACAAACCCCGCCCAAGCCAGTCCCTTATAAAACCCCGACAAAAAACTGAGCACGGGGAACGGTTCGCCGCCGTCAAAGCCGAAATCGCGTTCCCGCACGGGGTCTGCCGGAACATGTTCCGGCACTCCCGCGCCGCCGTCGTCTAAAGCGGCATCCTGCGCACCCTGTTTTTTCGCGTCTTTCGGCTGTACCGGCCTTTTGACGGCAGACCGCGCGGACGCTTCGCCGTGACGGACGGGCGCGGGGCGGTCCCCGGTGATTTCCCCGTGCATCAGTTCGGTAAGCGCGTTGACGTACTCCGCGTCCAACTTCCTGTTTGTCACTTCGGAAAGTAATTTTTTGAGTTCATTCAAGGTGTACGGAATCTCACCGTTTTGCAGTCCGTCAATCAAAGCGGTGACGTCTCCGTCACTGTAATCCTTTATGTTGGTCGTTACCAAACGCCCTCGCCACCTTTGAACAGAATTATTTTTTGACAACTCACTCGTCAGCCGCCGTAACGATACACGCCGCGTTCTCCTCCGGCGCGTCCCCGGGCCACTGTACCGTACAGCCGAGCGCGTCCCCGATAAAGCCGAGGGGAACCAGCGTCCGTCCGTCTATTTCCACCGGCGGCCGTTCCATAGGCAGTTCCCCGGAGTTCACAAACGCCTTTGGATTGTCAATTTGAATCAGAATAATGGACACACCGCCCGAAGCGTCCGTACGGAGCGCACTCACCGTCCGCGTTTCGTCGTCGTAGTTGACGGCGATCCCGAGTGCTTCAAACACGAACCGCAACGGCACCATAACACAGCCGTCCGTCACAATCGGCTGAACGTCAAACGCTACCCGCGTTCCGTCAACGTAAACGGGAAGTTCCGCCGCGTTTACCGCCGCCGCGCAAAGCAGCAAAGCCGCCGTTACCAATACCGCCATGGATTTTTTCATGATTGATTTTTGCATGGTTGATTCCCCCTCTTATGATTCGTTGTGTTCCTCGTGTTCCTCGTGTTCCTCGATCGCGCCGCCGTCCTCCGCGCAATCCGCCGTGTCGTCATGTTCCGTCCGCGCCAAACCGACGATTTTCACGCCCTCGTTGAACCGCATCATGGTAACGCCCTTGGTTACGCGCCCGAAGCGGTTAATGCTCTTTGCCGCCATGCGGATAATCGTGCCTTCGGACGTGATGAGCATAACGTCATCTTTATCCGTCACAATTTTGATTCCCGCCACCGCGCCTGTCTTGTCGGTGATGTTGTACGTCGTCACCCCTCTGCCGCCGCGGTTTTGGACTTTATATTCGCCAAGGTCGGTACGTTTGCCGAAGCCGTTTTCCGAAACGACAAGCAAATCGCCGTCCTCGCGGTTGACGCTCATACCCACAACATAATCGCCCTGTTTGAGTTTGATGCCGCGCACACCCTGCGCGACTCTGCCCATAGGCCGCACATCACTTTCGTTAAAGCGGATCGCCATGCCGTCATGCGTACCGATAATAAGATCGCAACTGCCGTTCGTCAACTTCACCCGAATCAGCGCGTCGTCCTCCGCGAGTTCGATCGCCCGAATCCCGCCTTTCCGCGCGGTGTCATACGCCATAAGCGGCGTTTTTTTAACCGTCCCCGTTTTGGTCATCATCACAAGGAATTTATCGTCCTCAAAGTGCCGCACCGGAATGGTCGCGGTGATTTTCTCCCCCGCCTCCAGTTGCAGCAGGTTGACAATCGCCGTCCCCTTGGCGGTTCTGCCCGCTTCGGGAATCTGATACGCTTTCATGCGGTACATTCTGCCCTTGTCGGTGAAAAACAACAGGTGCGCGTGTGTGGAACAGGTAAACAGCGTTTCCACGAAGTCCTCCTCGCGGGTCTGCAACCCGATAATCCCCTTGCCGCCGCGCTTTTGCTCCTTATACGTGTCACTCGCCAAGCGTTTGATGTAACCGAAGTGCGTCATGGTGATGACGTTTTCCTCCTCCTCGATTAAATCCTCTATGTCAATATCGTCATAGTTGGCGGTAATTTCGGTGCGCCGCTCGTCGCCGTACCGCTCTTTCAGCGCGGTCAGTTCGTCGCGGACAATGCCAAGCACCATCGCGTCGCTCTCCAACACTTGTGTGTAATATTGGATTTTTTCCATCAGTTCGTTATACTCCGCGTCGATTTTTTCACGCTCTATGCCCGCCAGACGCGCCAGACGCATATCCAAAATCGCCTGCGCCTGAATGTCCGTCAGCCCGAAGCGTTCCATAAGGTCTGCCTTTGCGGTGTTGTAACTTTTGCGTATCGTTTCAATCACCGCGTCGATGTCGTCCAGCGCAATGCGCAAGCCCTCTAAAATATGCGCCCGGTCCTCCGCCTTTTTCTTGTCGTACTTCGTGCGCCGGACGATGACCTCTTTTTGGAAGTTGATGTAATGATCCAGCACCTCGCGCAAATTGAGTGTTTTCGGCTCGTTGTTCACCAACGCCAGCATATTTACGCCGAAACTTTCCTGCATTTGCGTGTGCTTGTACAGATGATTCAGCACGATAGAGGGGTTCGCGTCGCGCTTTAACTCGATGACAATCCGCATACCGTCCCTGTCCGACTCGTCGCGCAAATCCGAAATACCCTCGATTCGTTTTTCGTGTACCAAATCGGCGATTTTCTCAATCAGCCGCGCCTTGTTGACTTGATACGGAATTTCCGTAACGATAATGCGGTTTTTCGTGTCGCTTACCGCCTCGATTTCCGCGCGGGCGCGCATGATGACCTTTCCTCTGCCCGTCGTGTAGGCGTTGCGAATCCCGCCCCTGCCAAGAATCAACCCCGCCGTGGGGAAGTCCGGGCCCTTGATATAGCCCATGAGTGCCTCGATAGAAATTTCCGGGTCGTCAATCGCGGCGATAATGCCGTTGACCACCTCCGTCAGATTATGCGGGGGAATGTTCGTCGCCATGCCGACGGCGATTCCCGACGAACCGTTTACCAAAAGGTTCGGGAAGCGCGAGGGCAGGACGATCGGCTCTTGCCACTGCTCGTCATAGTTCGGCATCATGTCTACCGTTTCTTTGTCAATATCGGTAAGCAGTTCCACCGCCAAACGGCTCATACGCGCCTCGGTATATCGGTACGCCGCAGCGGTATCGCCGTCTACCGAACCAAAATTGCCGTGACCGTCGATCAGCGGATAGCGGAGCGAAAAATCCTGCGCCATACGCACAAGGCTGTCATACACCGCCGCGTCGCCGTGGGGGTGGTACTTACCAAGCACGTCGCCGACCGTCGCCGCGCACTTTTTGTACGGCTTGTCCGGCGTGTAGCCCGCCTCGTGCATGGTATAGAGGATGCGCCTGTGCACCGGCTTCAAGCCGTCGCGCACGTCCGGCAACGCGCGGCCGACAATGACGCTCATGGCGTAGTCTATGTAGGATTTTTTCATTTCCCGCACCAATTGCACGGGAATTATTTTTTGATTTTCAAAATCAGGCATTCGATACCTTCCTTTCCCGGCGCGGGGCGGTAATCGCACGGAGAAACGCCCTCCCCCGCCGCGGCAAAATTATATGTCCAAATTGCTTACGTATTTCGCGTTCCCTTCGATAAATTCCCGGCGCGGCTCTACCTTATCGCCCATGAGAATGGTGAAAATCTCGTCTGCGGCGACGGCGTCCTCCATTTCCACTTTCAAAATGGTGCGGGTGGCGGGGTCCATTGTCGTTTCCCACAATTGCGAGGGATTCATCTCACCCAAGCCCTTATACCGCTGTATTTTCGCGCCTTGCCCGACTTCCTCCAACGCCTGCGCGAGTTCCTTATCGGTGTAGGCGTATTGTTCCGTTTTGCCCTTTTCGATTTTGTACAGCGGCGGCTGCGCGATATACACGTTTCCATTTTCTACCAACGGCTTCATAAAGCGGAAAAAGAACGTCAGCAGCAGCGTTCGGATATGCGCCCCGTCCACGTCCGCGTCCGCCATGATGATAATTTTGCCGTAGCGCAGTTTGGAAACGTCAAAATCCTCGCCAAAGCCCGCGCCCAGCGCGGTAATGACGGGCGTTAGTTTGTCGTTGCCGTAAACCCGGTCGATCCGCGCCTTTTCCACGTTGAGCATTTTCCCCCAAAGGGGCAAAATCGCTTGAAAGGACCTGTCCCGCCCTTGCTTCGCGCTGCCGCCCGCAGAATCACCCTCCACGATATAAATTTCGGTGTAGGTGGGGTCTTTATCCGAACAATCCGCTAACTTTCCCGGCAAAGAAGTATTTTCCAACGCGCTTTTTCGGCGGGTCATCTCCCGCGCGCGCTTTGCCGCCTCCCGCGCCCGGAACGCCGTCATTGCCTTGTCGATTACCGTTTTCGCGACGGCGGGGTTTTCCTCTAAAAAAGTTTGGAGTTTGTCCCCGATTGTCCCCTCGACCAGCCCGCGCACCTCACTATTGCCTAACTTCGTTTTGGTCTGTCCCTCAAACTGCGCCTCGTGTACCTTGACGCTGATTACGGTGGTCAGTCCCTCGCGTACGTCCTCGCCGCCGAGGTTTTTGTCGCTGTCTTTCAGCATATTGATTTTCCGCGCGTAGTCGTTGATCACCCGCGTCAGCGCGGTTTTGAAGCCGGTCTCATGCGTCCCGCCCTCCGTGGTGTGGATATTGTTGCAAAAACTGACGATATTTTCATTGTAGCCGTCGTTGTACTGCATGGCGATTTCCACCATAGCGTCGTCCTTGTCGCCGGTAACGTAAATGACTTCCTCATGGAGTGCTTCGCGGTTGCGGTTGATGTACTCCACAAAGGAACGGATGCCGCCCTCGTAGTGCAGTTCCTTTTTCCGCTCCCCTTCGGCGCGTTTGTCCTCTAAGACGATTTTCAGCCCCGCGTTGAGGAACGCCTGCTCCCTCAGCCGCGAAAGCAGGGTATCAAAATCAAACTCCAGCGTTTCAAAAATTTGATAATCCGGCTTAAAGGTGATTTTTGTGCCTTTTTTGTCCGTCGCGCCGGAAACGGTCAGCGGCGATACCACCTTCCCCCGCTCGTACCGCTGTACGTGTACCTTTTCGCCGTCGTACACCTCGACTTCCAAAAATTCCGACAAGGCGTTGACGACGGACGCGCCCACGCCGTGCAAGCCGCCCGACACCTTATACCCCTCGCCGCCGAACTTGCCGCCGGCGTGCAGTATGGTAAAGACCACCTCGACGGCGGGAATCCCCATTTTCGGGTGAATCCCCGTCGGGATGCCGCGTCCGTTGTCCGTGACGGTGACGCTGTTGTCGCCGTTGATTTCCACGTTCACACAGTCGCAATACCCCGCGAGCGCCTCGTCGATCGCGTTATCCACAATTTCATACACCAAATGGTGCAAGCCCCGCGCTTCCGTAGAGCCGATATACATTCCCGGGCGTTTCCGCACCGCTTCCAGACCCTCTAAGACCTGTATTTGATTTTCGTCATAATTATTTTTCATACCCTCCGCCATTACGCAGTTCCCTCCGTTTTCCCCGCGCGCTTTTGCAGCGTCGCCGTTGAAATCTGTGAGATAAAAACCTCACTTTTTCCCTTGTTCTCACACACCACCGCAGACTTTGGAAGTTCCGCCGAAACGTTGACGACCCTGCCGCTTTGCTGCGCGTTTTTCAAAAATTCCTTGGTCAGGCGCGACACGGTGGAATTTTCCAAATCGATCATCGCCACGATCGACTTGGAATTTACCGCGACGTTTTCCCCCAAATGCAGATACATCAGCGTTTCACTTCCTCCACATTGATTTTTTTCGCGTTTTCGTAAAATACGGCGGCGCGGTCCGGTTCGGCGGTGCAGGTGATGATGACTTGCACCCCGCCGATATGGTTCAAAATATAACTTTGCCGCGACAGGTCCAGTTCCGACATCACATCGTCCAGCAACAACACCGGCGTTTCGCCCGTGCCGTCCCGCAACAGGGAAACTTCCGCCATTTTCAGCGACAGCGCGGCGGTGCGCTGCTGCCCTTGCGAACCGTACAGCCGCGCCTCCCTATCGTCTATGACGATACTGAAATCGTCGCGGTGCGGCCCGGAGAGGGACATTCCGAAGCGTTGTTCCCGCCCGTGACAGCGTTCCAAATCCGCCAAAAACTGCCGCGCCGCCGCTTCCCTGTCGTCAAAATCCCCGATTGCCGCGCCGCAACGGTACGCGACGTCCAGCCGCTCCCCGCAAATGCCGCCGTGGACGTTTCGCGCCTCGCCGCCCAGCGTCGCGAGGTAACGCTTCCTGTGCAGCATCACCTCTACGCCGTACTGTACCAATTTTTCGTCCCACACCCACAGCGACTGACTGCCGGGATTTTCCTTTAACAGCCTGTTCCGCTGCTCCAGCACTTTGACGTATTGCGACAGCGCGTGGAAGTACTTTTTGCTCAATTGGCAAATGCCGAGGTCCATCATGCGCCTGCGTTCCCTCGGCGAACCTTTGACCAAACGGAGGTCCTCCGGGCAAAACATCACGGTATTCAAAAACCCCATTAACCCGCTGGTTTTGCCGATTGGAACGCGGTTGATTTTGATTTGCTTTTTTTTATCGGGGAACAGCGTCATTTCCCCGATATTATCCCGCCCGCGCGAGTGGAATTTCGCGGTGATCCTCGCGGTTTTCTCACCGAAGCGGATCATTTCGTTCTCGCGGGAGAGCCGGTGCGAACGCGCGGACGAAAGCAGGTACACCGCCTCTAAAATATTGGTTTTCCCCCGGGCGTTGCCGCCGTAAATCACGTTGACGCCCTGTGAAAACGCGGCGTAACCGTCTTTATAGTTGCGAAAGTCGTTCAACTGAATTTCGTCAACATACATGGATTTCAAACGCCTCCGCCCCGCTGCGGAGCAGTACCGCGTCGCCCCGCCGTATTTTATGCCCGCGCCGCGTGGACAAACCGCCGTTTACACTGACATTTCCGTCTTGAATCAAGTACTTCGCTTCCGCGCCGCTGGCGGCAAGCCCGGCAAGTTTTAACAGTTGGTCTAACTTAATATACTCCGTTGTAACGCGCACGCTTAACTGTTCCATCGCGTCAACTATCCGAACGAAGCCGGACGGGAAGCACGATAAACTTGAAACTATCGCCCTCGACGGGAGTAATCAAACAGGGGTTCACCGGGCCGATAAACTCCAAATACGCCTCGTCGCCCTCCGCCGCCTTTAACGCTTCCAGCAGATACTTGTTGTTAAACCCGATTTCAATCTCGTCGCCGCGCATTTCCACGGGGACGACCTCGTCCACCTTTCCGGCGTTGGTTTCACAGCGGAGTTGCATGACGCCGTCGGCGATTTTCACGGTCAGCGGACTTTTCGTCGCCTCGCTCGTGATAATCACGGAGGCGCGGTCTACCGCCTCGATCAGCGGCTTTAAGTCCGCTTTGATCCGCGTTTTGAACTCCGTCGGAATGATTTTTTTGTAGTCGATATAATCCCCCTCCAACAACCGCGACGTAAAAATCACGTTGTCAAATTCCAGGCGGACGTTCTTTTGAGAGCAGCGAATGGTGATTTTATCGTCGCTGTCGCCGATAATACTGTTGATTTCCCGCAGTGTTTTTGCGGGGATCACAATTGCCGCGTCGCCGGAACTGACGCTTTCCGCTTCCGAAACGATTTTTTTCAGCGCGAGGCGGAAGCCGTCCACCGCTACCATACTGACGTTATTCGCGGACGCTTCCAAAAGGCAGCCCGTTAAAATCAACTTGGATTCACTCGTCCCCACCGCGAAAATGGTATGGCGTATGAGGTCCTTAAACTCCTTTTGGCTCAGCGCGAGGTCAAGTTCGGTGTCGAAGCCCGGGATTTCCGGGAATTCGTCCCCGCTAATGCCGTTCAAACGGATATTAGAGTTGCCGCATTTCAGTTCCGTCGCGTGGTTCTCCGCAACGTCCACCGTTACGGTATCGCCCGACATCTTGCGGATGATGTTGCCGAACAACGCGGAATTTACCACGACTTTGCCCTCGTTGCTCACCTCCGCGCCGATTACCGCCTCTATGCCGATTTCCAAATCGTTCCCCGTCAGCGTCACCTTGCCGCCTTTCGCTTTGATGAGGATTCCCTCCAACACGGCAAGCGTGGAACGGGACGCGACCGCCCGCTGTACAATCCCGACCGCGTCTGTAAGCGCGGTTCTGTCACAAGTAAATTTCATTCCGTAAATCCCCTCTCTTAAATAGCAATTATTTATTAGACCTGTCCGCCAATCCTCGCGCGGCGGCAAAAATGGTATTTTTTGCTTTGCGCCGTCTGAAAAACTTTTTACCTTTCTTTTTTTCGTTGCTTAATTTTTTCGCATAAGTCTTTCGCATATAGGTTATAATTTTAGCAGTAATAGTAATAGGCATTGGGGAAGTTGTGGAAATTCCGCCCTTTCCGCGCCTTTGTTACATTCCGTCCTATGGAAATTCCTGTGGAAATCCCCCCGCGTTTTCCACAGATTCCACAACACAATCCCCCCGCCGTGTTTTTTACGCAAGCATCCACAGGCCTCCCCCGGTGGCTAAGCCAAAATATGTGGTAAACACCCCGC
>JAIRSR010000205.1 GCA_031255355.1 Clostridiales bacterium | reverse complement strand
GGCACGATTTACGATATGGCGGCGCGGCTGCTCACCGACAGCGGCGCGTACCGTGAAATGGCACACGCGGTGAATCCCTACGGCGACGGCAACGCGTCGGAACGAATCGCGGACGCGATTCTGTACCGATTCGGCAAAGGTGCGCGTCCCGTGGATTTGACGGTGTGACGAGGACTGCCGTGCAGTACGGCGAAAGGAGCGAAGCCTTATGAGTTTGGAAATTCTCACCAATCTTAAAGACGCGGAGAAGCAAGCGGAAGCGTTGCTTGCCAAGGCGCGTGAGGATGCGGAAGCGTTGCTTGCCAAGGCGCGTGACGAAGCGAAACTCCGCGCGGAGGAACAGGCGCGGACGCTGGAGGAGGCGTTGGCGCGGCGCATTTGCGAAGCGGAGGACGAGGCAAACGCGCAAGCGCGTGATGAAGCGCGGGAAGTCGCGGCGCGGTGCGCGGCATTGCGGGAGAGAGCCGCGCGGCATATGACGGAAGCGGCGGCGTTGATTACGGCGAACCTCACCGAAAAAGCGAAAAATTCCTTAGGGCGTGTTTGAACAACGGCTTATGCGGACTCTGATACGGAAGGGTAGATACTTGTTATGATTGTGAAAATGAGCAAGTTGTCCATTGCGGGGCTGATGTCGGAGCGTTCGGCGGTCGTGCGGCGGCTGATGAAAATCGGCGCGGTGGAGTTGAGCGAAGTTTCCATGTCCGCGCAGGAGCGCGAACGCGCACTCGGCATAGCATCTTTTGACAACGCGGAAAAGCGTATCGCCGATATTGACGGCGAACTGCGCAAAATTCAAGAGGCGATTGCCTTTTTGACGGCGGCGGCGCGGGAATGTCCGTCGGCATCCGGCGGTAAAAGACCGTCGGCGGCTCTATCTTTCGACCGTTTTGTCGATTCCTCGGCGTACGCGGGAATCTGGGAAAAGGTGTTCGAGGTCAACGGCTTGCACAAGCGCGTTACCGCGAAAAAAACGGAGTTAAACGCGCTGAAAAATGACGCGGCGTTCCTTACGGTGTGGGAAAATCTGCAAACCCCCGCCGCGCTTGCGGGGACGGAAACCACGGCATTCCTCACCGGCGCGGTGCCGCGCGGCGCGGAGGCCGCCTTGTTAGAGCGTCTTGGCGAAACGGGGCTTGCCGTTGCGGATACGGTCAGTGCCGACAAGGAGCAAACGCGGCTGTTTATCGCCTTTCACCGCAGTGCGGAAGCGGCGGTGGCGGAAATTTTGCAAGAGAGCGGCTTTTCCCGCGTGAGTTTCGGCGGCAGGCAGGGCACGGTTGCGGAAAATATCGCGGAGGTGCGCGGCAAAATCCAAATTGCGGCGCGGGAAATCGCGGAACTTACAAAAGTGAGCGCGGGGAAATACGCGTGGCTGCCCGAAATAGAGCGGCTGTACGATTACATTTATAATATGAGGGAACGGCGCAAGGCGCGTGGGAACTTCCTCAAAACGGAAACGGCGTTTTTGGTGGGCGGCTGGACGCCCGCAGATTGCGCGGAGCGGGTGAAACGGGAAATCGAGGGCGAATTTACCGCGCGGGTCGCCGTCACGCCGCCGGAGGAGGGGGAGGAACCGCCCGTCCTGCTGCGCAACGGCAAACTGGTGTACCCCTTTGAGATGATTACAGAAATGTACAGTCTGCCCGCGCCGGGGGGCATGGACCCGAACGCCGCGATGTCGCCGTTTTATTGGCTGTTTTTCGGGCTGATGCTAAGCGACGCGGGCTACGGCGTACTGCTGACGCTGTTTTGCGCGTTGGCGCTTTGGCGGCTGAAGCCGGAGCGCGGCGCGATGATGGATAAAATGCTGAAAATGCTTGCCTTTGGCGGGGTGTCTACCGTGCTGTGGGGCGCGGCGTTCGGCGGTTGGTTCGGCGACCTTTCGGCGCAGGTGTTCGGCAAAGCGGTTTCGCCGCTGTGGTTTGACCCGAACAGTGACCCGACGCGGCTGTTGATTTGGTCGTTTATTTTAGGCGCGGTACACCTGTTCGCGGGTATGGGCTTGAACGCCTACTTGATGATTCGCGACGGAAAGTGGCTGGACGCGCTGTTTGACGTGGGGCTGTGGTACGCGGCGTTGATCGGCGCGGCAATGCTCCTGCTCGGCGGGAAGTTCGCGGAAGTTGGCAAATATACGGCAATGATCGCGGCGGCAGGGTTGGTGCTGACCCAAGGCAGAGCGGAAAAGGGGATTTTGAAAAAACTCATGACGGGCGTTTTAAGCCTGTACAATATCACGGGCTATATCAGTGACGTGCTGAGTTATTCGCGACTGCTCGCGCTGGGGTTGGCGACGGGCGTGATCGCGCAGGTGATTAACCAACTCGCGGTGCTTCCCGGCGGGTTGAAAAACGCCTTTACCGTAACCGCGCTCATCATCATCTTGCTTGGCGGGCATTTGTTCAATTTGGCGATTAACACGCTCGGCGCGTATGTACACGCGTCCCGCTTGCAGTATGTTGAGTTTTTCGGGAAGTTCTACCAAGGCGGCGGGAGGGCGTTCGCGCCGCTTCGGGCGAAGTTGAAATATTTGAAACTTCAGTAATATTGAAAATAAATTATCAAAATCAATCAAGGAGGAAAAAAACATGAACGAAGTAACAGTTACATTCGCGCAAATCTTCACCAACGGTACATTCCTCGCGATTCTGGGCGCGGCGGCGGCGGTGTTCCTCGCGGGCGCGGGGAGCGCGAAAGGCGTCGGCATAGCGGGTGAGGCGGCGTCGGGACTGATCGCGGAGGAGCCGGAACGCTTCGGACAGGCGATTTTGCTACAGGCGTTGCCCGGTACGCAAGGCATTTACGGACTTTTAACCGCGTTTATGATTCTGAATAAAATCGGGTTGTTAAGCGGGAATATCGCGGTATCGTCCGCCGAGGGCGCAATGCTTTTGGCGGCGGCGTTGCCTATCGCGTTTGTCGGCTATTTTTCGGCGATTGCGCAGGGGCGCGTTTCCGCGTCGGCAATCGGCATTATCGCCAAACGCCCGGAGGACCTCGCCAAGGGGATTACCTTCGCGGCAATGGTCGAAACCTACGCGGTGCTTGCGCTGTTGGCGTCTATCCTTGCCGTCAACGGCATAACGATTCAATAGAAAGAGGGGATCGCGATGCGTGTTACGGGTTTGGAGGGCATTACGCGTAAAATATTAGAGGACGCTTCCGCGAAAGCGGACGGAATCCGCGCGGACGCGCAAAGCGCGGCGGAGCGGCTTGCCGCAGGGGAACAGGAACGCGCCGAAACTGCGCAAGCGCGGCGGCGGGACGAAGCGGAGCGTGAAGCGGCGGCGCGGGCGCGGAGGATTCTCGCGGCGGCGCGGCTTGAGGGCAAAAAGGAACTGCTGCGCGTCAAGCAGGAACTGCTTGATGAGGCGTTCGCCAAGGCGGGCGCGGCACTCGCGGGGTTGGACGACGCGGCGTACAACGCGCTGATTCAACGTATGTCGGACGGCGTGAGCGGGGAAATCACCCTGTTGCCGCGCGACAGGGAAAAAGGCGCGGGCGGCGGGTTTATCGCCAAGGACGGCAAGACGGAGTTTAACTTTTCCTTTGACGCGCTCGTGAAAAACGCCCGGGAGCGTCCCACGGCGGCGTTGACGGAGTTATTGTTCGGCGAGTGACGGCAAAGCGGCGTTTTTTGCCGAAATTTTCGTAAATTTTGCGGAAGTAAGGGGGGATTCCTATGGCGGGGACCGCTTATCAAACGGCGGCTTATCAAGACAGGCGGGCGTATCACGCGCTCGATTACACCTGCGCGGTCGCGCGGATTGCCGCGTTGGAAACGCGCTTGCTCGGGCGCGGGGACTATGAAAAATTGCTCGGCGCGGCGACGGCGGCTGACGCGGCGCGGTTGTTGGAACAGTTCGGCTACAAAGCGTCGGAGCGGTTCGGGGATTTGCTGAGCGACGCGCTCTCCGCGCTGTTTACGCTGACGCAAAGCCTTGGCGGGGAGGACTTCCTTAAAATAGAGCGTTTGAAATACGATTATCACAACTTAAAGGCGTTGGTGAAAAAGGAACTCACCGCCTCGGAGGAAGCGGGGGACGATTTGCTCTCCGACTTGGGCGGCGTTTCCGTTGCCGCCATGAAAAGCGCGGTAATCAACCGTGAGTATCGCGGCTTGACGGACAACATGAAACGCGCGGCGGCGCAGGTCTATGACCAATACGCGCGGCTTGCGGACGTGCAGTTGACCGATATTCTATTCGATCGGGCGTTGCTGGGCGATATGCTGATGTACGCCGAAAAACAGCCGGAGCCGAAAATTTTGGAAATCATCAAGACGCGGATTGACCTGTACAACATTCAGACGTTTGTCCGCGTACGGAAAATGGCGGCGGCGGACCGGGCGCGTGAGTTCATGCGCAGAGCGGTTGCGGCGGGCGGCAAAATCCCGCCCGGGTTTTACCTTGGCAATATCGCCGCGCCGCCTGACGGCGAGGCCGCCGTATTTGAGCGCACCGCCTACGCGTCGGCGTTCGCGGCGGGGGAAAATCTTGAACGGAGCCTTGACAACCTGCTGATGGAACAGGTGAAAACGGCGCGGCGCGGCGCGTTCGGGCTTGCGCCCGTGGCGGCGTATTTTTGGTTGAAAGAGAATGAAATCCGCAACCTGCGCATTATACTAACCTGCAAAAACGCGGGAATCGACGCTGACGCGGTAAAGCGTCAGTTAAGGGGGTAGGGCAGTGTACCGAATCGGGGTAATCGGCGACAGGGAAAGTGTTTTGGCGTTCCGCGCGGCAGGTTTTGACGTTGCGGACACGACGGATTACAACCGCGCGTTGGCGGCGTTAGAGGGGTTCGCTTCCAAAAATTACGCGATTGTCTACGTGACGGAGCAAATCGCCGCGCTGCTCGGCGCGGAAGCGGAAAAGTACAAGGAAAGAACCTTTCCCGCCGTGATTGTCATTCCGAACAACAGAGGGACGGACGGAAGCGGTATGGCGGCGGTTAAAAAATCGGTGGAACGCGCCGTGGGCGCGGATATTTTGTTTCAGGACGGAAAGTAACGCCGCGCGGCGTTCGGCGGTTTTCGCCGTGATTATAACGATTGGTGGGTGTTGGTATTGGGAACGATTATCAAGGTTTCGGGGCCTTTGGTCATAGCGGAGGGCATGAAAGACGCGAGTATGTTTGACGTGGTGCGCGTCAGCGGACAAAACTTGATTGGCGAGGTCATAGAAATGCGCGGCGACAAAGCGTCCGTGCAGGTGTACGAGGAAACTGCGGGTCTTGGCCCGGGGGAGCCTGTCGTCACGACGGGAAGCCCGCTGTCGGTGGAACTCGGGCCGGGGCTGGTCGGCAAGATGTATGACGGCATACAGCGTCCGTTGGCGAAAATGCGTGAAATCGCGGGGGCGAACATCACGCGCGGCATTGACGTTACCGCCCTTGACCGAAGTGAAACATGGGAATTTAAGCCGCTGCTTGCCGTTGGCGATCGGGTGGTGGGCGGTGACATTATCGGCGAGGTGGACGAAACGGCGTTGGTGGTGCATAAAATCATGGTGCCGAACGGTCTTTCGGGGACACTCACCGACGTCAAACAAGGGCGGTTCACCGTCGAGGAACCGGTTGCGGAGTTGGAAACGGACGACGGCAAAAAAACGCCGCTGACCATGATGCAAAAATGGCCGGTGCGCATGGGCAGGCCGTACAGCCAAAAACTCCCCCCCGAAACGCCGCTTGTGACGGGGCAGAGGGTAATCGATACGCTGTTCCCTATCGCGAAAGGCGGCGTGGCGGCGGTTCCCGGGCCGTTCGGGAGCGGTAAAACGGTGGTACAGCACCAACTCGCGAAGTGGGCGGACGCGGACCTCGTGGTGTACATCGGCTGCGGGGAGCGCGGCAACGAAATGACGGACGTGCTTATGGAATTTCCCGAACTCAAAGACCCGAAAACCGGGCAGCCGCTCATGAAGCGCACCGTGCTGATTGCCAACACGTCGGATATGCCGGTCGCGGCGCGTGAGGCGAGTATCTACACGGGCATCACCATTGCGGAATATTTCCGCGACATGGGCTATTCCGTGGCGTTGATGGCGGATTCTACTTCGCGCTGGGCGGAGGCACTCCGCGAAATGAGCGGACGGCTGGAGGAAATGCCGGGCGAGGAGGGCTATCCCGCCTATCTTGGTTCACGTCTGGCGCAGTTTTATGAACGCGCGGGACGCGTACTTTCCAACGGCACTACCCCGCGTGAGGGCGCGTTGACGGCAATCGGCGCGGTATCCCCGCCCGGCGGCGACATATCGGAGCCCGTTTCCCAAGCGACGCTGCGTATCGTCAAGGTGTTCTGGGGGTTGGACGCGTCATTGGCGTACCGCCGCCACTTCCCCGCGATCAATTGGCTTACGTCCTATTCGCTGTACGTCGGCTTGTTGGAGGATTGGTTCGGCAAAAGCGTATCGCCCGAGTGGACGACGCTTCGCGCGGAAGCCATGCGGATTCTTTCCGAGGAGTCGGAATTAAATGAAATCGTGCAACTCGTGGGCGTGGACGCGCTCTCCGGCGACGACCGCGTGACGTTAGAAGCGGCGCGAAGTATCCGCGAGGACTATCTGCACCAAAACGCGTTCCACGAAATCGACGCGTACACCTCGCTCAAAAAGCAGTGCCGTCTTTTGGAGTTGATTCTGCTGTTTTACAATAAGGCGCGGGAAGCGGTCAAGGCGGGAGTTTCCGTCGGCGAACTTTCGGCAATGAACGCGCTGGAAAAAATCGGCAGAGCGAAATACACCGCCGAGGACGGCGCGGAGGCGGCGTTCGCGCAAATCGAGGCGGATTTGATTAAGGAAACAAACGCGCTGATAAGGAGGTACGCCGGATGATTAAGGAATATAAAACCATTGCTGAAGTCGCGGGGCCGCTGATGCTCGTGCGTGACGTGGAGGGAGTTACCTATCAAGAGTTAGGCGAAATCACGCTGACCAACGGCGAAACAAGGCGATGCCGCGTGTTGGAAATAGACGGTACGGACGCCGTTGTGCAACTGTTCGAGAACAGCGCGGGGCTGAACCTCGCGGATAGCAAGGTGCGCTTTTTAGGCAGAGGAATAGAACTCGCGGTGTCGCGGGATATGCTCGGGCGGGTGTTCGACGGCATGGGCAACCCCAAGGACGGCGGGCCCGCAATCATACCCGACGCGCGGCGCGACATCAACGGTACGCCGATTAACCCTGCGGCGCGGGATTATCC
>JAIRSR010000201.1 GCA_031255355.1 Clostridiales bacterium | reverse complement strand
TTGAGTTGGAGTTGGAGCGGTTGGACGTGAACGGAAGCCTAAATGTCGCGGTAATCGACGGCGACAGGGTGGTGTTCACCCGCGCGAAAGGCGAGTACAGCAGGCTCAACCTGCGGCGTTCCCGCCAACTGCCGCCGGAACCGCCTTTCGGCACGGACGGCGCGAACGGCGCGACAGTGCTGTACAATGACGGAAAATGCGTCGTGCAAAAGGGCTACGACAGGTTTTTCCGTTCCTACCACCTCGTCCTTTCGGCGACGCTGGATAACGGTTACGCCTTGTTCATACGCTCCCCTATGGACTCCATTACCGAAAGTGTGAATATTTCCAACCGTTTTATTATCATGGCGGGGTCGATCGCGCTGGTGATCGGCGCGTTTGGCGTGTTTTTCATTTCTCGCCGGTTCACAAGGCCGATACTGAAACTATCCGCAATCGCGAATGAAATGGCGCACCTCAATTTCAACGTCAAATATGACGTGCGGGGGCAGGACGAACTCAACCGCTTGGGGGACAGCGTAAATATCCTGTCGCGGCGGCTGGAACGGACGATTTCAGAACTGAAAACGGCGAACGCGCAATTGCAAAAGGATATTGAGATCAAAAACAGGATCGACGAAATGCGGCGGGAATTTTTAAGCAATGTGTCCCATGAGTTAAAAACGCCGATCGCGCTGATTCAAGGCTACGCCGAGGGGCTTCGGGATAATATCGCGGGTGACGGCGCGGGACGCGCTTATTACTGTGACGTGATTTTGGACGAAAGCGCGAAAATGGATAAGATGATTCAAAAACTGCTCACCCTCATGCAGATAGAATCGGGGCGGGACCCGGTTACCATACGCAGGTTTGAAATCACCGGGCTGATACGCGCGTTGATCGCGAAAAATCAAAGGATATTCGAGCGGGAGCAGATCCGCGTCCTCTTTGACGTTGCGGAGGAGGTCTATGTTTGGGGCGACGAGTTCCTCATCGAGAACGTTTTGAGCAATTATCTTTCCAACGCGCTGAACCACGCGGACGGCGATAAAACGATAGCGTTTGAAATCACCGGGGACGGCAAAACCACGCGGATTTCCGTGTTCAACACCGGGCAGCGGATTCCGGAGGAGGAGCTGGATAAAATTTGGCGTAGTTTTTATAAGACGGATAAGGCGCGTTCGCGGGAATACGGCGGGAGCGGTATCGGCTTGGCGGTGGTGTCCGCCGTGATGAAAGCGCTCGGCAAGCCCTACGGCGCGGAAAATGTGGACGGCGGCGTGGTGTTTTATATCGAGTTGGATAGTTGATAATTTATTCATAATATTGTCACAAAATTTACACATTCGCGCGGTATAATAAAAGCAGAGGGGAGGGAAAATCATGAAAAGTAAATCGGCAACACTAATGGGTCTGGGTCTTACGGGCATATTGGCGCTTACGTCCGTCGCGGCATTCGCGGACGGACACGGCGGTCATAACGCCGGGAACGCGGCGTTCGCTGATCGTGCGCCGAAAGAGTTCCGCGCCCTGACGGACGAGGAAAAGGCGCAAATGGACGCGAACCGCGCCGCGAAATTCCAAGCAATGCGGGACAACGCGGAGGGCTTTGCGCGGCATGACAGCGTGTTTACGGACGAGGAAAAGGCGGACATGAGGGCGAATATGCTTGCCGGACTCAAGGCGCGTCTGGACGCGAAAGTCGCGGCGGGCGACCTCACACAGGAGCAAGCGGAGCAAGTGTACGCCGCAGCGGAACAAGGCGGGAGGCGGCAGCACGGCACGCGCGGACACAAGGGCGGCGCGTTTGCGGGGAAACACCAACGAACGCCCGCGGAGGAAATCGCGACGGAGTCCCCCGATACCGCGCGGTAACAAGCGCCGCAACCTCTGAAGTTTCGCGAAAACAGTTTGCACTCTAAGGCATGACACGCATCAAACGCCCCCTCCCAACGGCTATATAGGAGCGGGGGCGTTTGCTGTTTTTTAACCCTCTTGATTTTTCGGCGCGTTTATAGTATGATAACGGGGTAAGGCATACTGACGGAGGTGACGGAATGCCCCCTGTTTCACTGTTGATCAAACCCGTATCGGGCGCGTGTGACATGCGCTGCCGCTACTGTTTTTACGCGGAGGTTTCAAAAGGACGCGATTGCGTGATGTCTGATGAAACGCTGGAAAATATCGTCCGCAAATCGCTTGCGTTCGCGGAGGATTCCTGCGCGTTCGCCTTTCAAGGCGGCGAGCCTACCCTCGCGGGGATAGAGTTTTACAAAAAAGTCATTCAACTGCAACGCGCGTACCGCAAGCGCGACGTACACGTCACCAACGCCATTCAAACAAACGGCCTTGGCGTGACGGAGGAATTCGCGGCGTTTTTCGCGGAAAACGGCTTCCTTGTGGGGTTGTCTATGGACGGCAACGCCGACACCCACGACGCGCTTCGCCCTGACGCTTCGGGGCGCGGTACATACGCGCGGGTACGCGCCGCCGCGAAACTACTGCGCCGCCACGACGCGGAGTTCAACATACTATGCGTGGTGAACCGCCTCACCGCCGCCGCGCCCGGCGCGGTCTACGATGCGCTGAAACAATATCAATTTCTGCAATTCATACCGTGCATAGACGTTTCGGACGGCGAAGCGTTTTCCCCGCCGCCCGCGCTGTACGCCAACTTCCTCAAAGTGACCTTTGACCGCTACTACAACGGCTTCGAGCGCGGCGATTACGTCAGTGTGCGGAATTTTGACGGCTACGTCAACTTACTGCTCAACCTCCCGCCCGACAGTTGCGCCGCGCGCGGGGTCTGCGGCGGGTACTGCCTGATCGAAGCGGACGGAAGCGTGTATCCGTGCGATTTTTACGCCTCGGACGCGTGGCGGCTCGGCAACATCAACGAAACCGGGCTGGTGAGGATTACCAACGGCGAAAAGGCGGCGCGGTTTGTGGATGCGTCAAAAAATATCCCGCCGGACTGCGCGGCATGTGAGTGGCATTTCCTATGCCGAGGCGGGTGCGCGAGGGATCGTCAACCGTTCGGCGGCGTTCCCGGGCGCAACAGGTACTGCGCCGCTTATCGGGAATTTTTTCCGTATGCCTACGAACGGCTGCGGGACATCGCCTATATGATTTCCAAATAATCCCTACCCGGCAAGGCGGGGAACTTCTCAAACGGCAACCGCTGATACCAATACGCCACGGAGGAAATATCATCTTGCAGCGGCAAATATCCGCGGCTGCACCAGCCCAATGCCTGCACCGTTACCTTTATATTTTCCTCAAACCGAACAGGGTCCATGACGTGCCAACGGTACATGGCGAACCGCTGAGAGGCGTTGTAAAAGCCGTCCGCCTTGGACGCGAGGTGCATTCCCGTGTACGGCGAACTGAACGCGCGGTACGCGCCGCGTTGGTCGTCGAAGTTGTACGAGCCGCAAAAGTAATCCTCCGTACCCGTGCCGCAAATCGTCGGATACGCGCCGTCGCCGTCGAGAAAGAACTTCACTTCGCCCTCGCCCCACCAGCCGGAGTTGTTCACGCCCCACAAAAGGTGTGTGCCGACGTAGTGACCCTCTCCCCGCACACCGTCCAAGATCGTGTAATCCGTCATGTACGGCAGAGGGTTGACGCGGCGGAATTGCGCGTGGAAGTACGCCGCGTCGTCCGATACGTCGGTGAGGGTGTAGTCGATTTGATAGTACAGCGTCATGTCCTCCTCCGCGATGTTTTCCATCGTCATGCGGCAACGCTTGCGAAAGGGCATTTCCCAATAGCAGTTAAAGCCGGAATACGGATTGACGCATATCGGAAGCGACGCGATTCCGTGGAACTCCGCGCCCTTGATTTCCGTAGGATAGGCGAAAAAGTCCCCGACAGGGCACTCCACCGACGGATTTTCATTGCCGTCCCAATAAATCCGCAAAATTGAAAACCGCCACCTGCCCGTCGGCGTCATCCAGATATGCTGAATCGCGCCGCTGCCCGCGATGTTCGCCAACTCAAAAGTTTCCCCCGCCTTGATGACCACGCTGGGCGACACTTTCCACCCGCGCCCCAACCCCCGCGCGGCGTGCGCCCCGGTGCCGTCCGCCGCCATACCGCCCCCGCCCTTTTCCCCCGTGAAGTTTTCGGGCGAGATCGAACGCGTTTTCGCGCGTGATAAGCGCGGTAAGTTCCCCAAGTGCATGGATAAGCCGTTAAACATGATTGTATCCCCCTTTTTGGTAACGCCTGTTTGAAATTTCACTTTTCCGCTGCGATATGCTTTTGCGATATGTTTTTCAGATAGGTCTATTCAATAGTATACATAATTTGAACAGAGAAATCAATGCGAATATTCATATCTTTACACAAAATTTAACGTAAAAATTATGAAATTCCGCAGCAAAGATAAAATCACAGAACCGTCCCCTGTGCGAACGCGCAACACAGGGGACGGTTCTACGATTCGGCAAATCAACAAAAAACGCGGGGGACGCAATTGAAAAACTGTGAAAAACAAAAAACACACTCCCGGCATACGGCGAAATTATTTTTTCACCGCAAACACCTTATGACGGTCTATATCGTCAAGGATCCCGCGCAAAACCTCGCCGAATCTTTGAAAATGGACAATTTCCCGCGCTCTGAGGACTTTCAGCGGCTCAATCACATCGGGGTCGTCCGCGATACGTATGAGATTTTCATAGGTAGACCGCGCTTTCTGCTCCGCCGCGAGATTCTCGTGCAAATCGGCAATCGGGTCGCCTTTCACCGCGAAAGCGTTCGCGTCGAACGCCGCGCCGCCCGCGCCCATTGTGTAAACGCCGACCCGGTGATCCGCGTAATAATCGTCGAAGCCGAACTTTTTAATTTCCGGCATAGTCAAGTTTCGCGTCAACTGATGTACAATCGTGCCGACCATTTCAAGATGCCCGAGTTCCTCTGTGCCTATATCGTTCAGTGCCGCCCGCGCGGTATCGTTGGGCATGGTGTAGCGTTGCGAAAGGTACCGCAGCGACGCGCCCAATTCCCCGTCCGGGCCGCCGTATTGCGTAATAATGGCTTTCGCAAGGCGGGGGTTCGCATTCTTTATTTTGATCGGATACTGCAATTTTTTCTCATACGTCCACATGATATGCCCCCTCCTCTTTGCCCGCCTTGTAACTCTGCCACGGCCACGGTCCCTCGACCCACCGCCGCGCCGTTGCGTCGCCGCCGCCCGTCGGCGTAACCGCGCCGTACAGTTTTTCATAATGATCCGTCATTGCCTTGCCTTTCTTGACCGCAGTGTTATACGCCTCCGCTGCCGCCGTTTCCTGCGGGTGCGTGTCGAGATACAGCCGCAAATCCTGTACGCGGAAATCCAATTCTTGAATTTCCCTCAGCATCATTTCCCTGTTTCTATTCATCGTCGTCCTCCTGTTCGTACCATGACGCGGGCTGATCCAGCGCGGGGAAAACGGTGCCCGCCGAAAGTCCCTTGTCCAAATCGTACAGTTGTTCCGGCCACGTTTGATACGGAACGTAAGCCTGCGCCGGCAAAGGATTCTCCGGCATAACAGGAATTTTTATAACTTCCATTGCTTTCCACCTCCTGCAATTACGGCGTTTTCCATTTTTCGCGGATAGTACGGTGTTTTGACCGTATTTTTCAAAAAGTCAATTTTTTCACGGTTTGATTCCGTGTTTCGCGCTAAACCGCCAATCGATCCGCTGTAAAAAATGAAAACCGCCGCTGCCCGACTTTTTTCGGAAAATTACGCGCGTTAAAAAGCCGGGCTTCTGTATATTATACTTTTATTTGACATAAAATGTTACAATATGAAACACAGATTTTTTCACCATTTGACTTTTTTGGTATTATGCTGTATCACGCTTTATCATTTTATGCAGAATAACAATTGACAAAAGTCAAAAAGTATCATATTATTATGTTGTGGAATAATATACATTAGACGGGGAAGGAAAGGAAAGGAGCGATATTGATGTTTACTTCTTTACATGTAGCAAACAACGTATTGCACAAAGCATTTAGAGATCATGAAAAGATAACTCCTATGAAACTTCAAAAACTACTGTATTTTATTTATAGAGAATATTTGATCGCGACGCAAATTCCATTGTTTTCCGAGCGGTTCCAAGCGTGGCAATACGGCCCGGTGCTGGGCGCCGTATACACGCACTTCAAAAGATACCATTCTCACGGCATAAAAAAATACTATGAGGATAGCGAGGGCAATGTATATTTGGTGGATGAAGATTGCGATGAACATTTGAAAAGAGCGCTGAACCTCGTTTGGGGAAAATACCACGATTGGAACGGAATAGAGTTATCAGAATTAACTCATAAAGAGGGAACCGCGTGGTATAACGCCGTAAAATACAGAAAACTTTATCTTGACGACAAAGATATTATCAACGAGGGGGCGCTTGTATAATGTCCCCCGTATTGCCGGAATCATCTTTGGAGAGTAAACGGTTAGACGAAATACTTGGCAAAAAGCCCGAAATTGAAGAAGACAAGCCGTTTACGTCCCGTGCAAAAATGAGTGAAAATTTAAGCGATTGCCTCATACAATTAACTAATTTTCGTAAGACGGTAAACGACGGAATCAAAAGCAACCAAAGTTTTACCCTAATTTATATTTGTATCGCGGCGATTATTTTCGTCTACATAATTCAACCCTTTTTATCTGCCGATATGGAACTTGCAACCACAATCATCGAACTCTTAAAAGCCGTAATATTTTCAGCCACCGGATATGTTTTCGCCAAAAACATCTAAGAGCCTGTCTGAAAATTTCCTGCGCGGCGTCATATTGGCGGATTTTACACAGGCTTTAAGGAGCGGTAGAATGCCGCTCCTGATCTATGCCGAAATTCGTCTGTTTTTCCCCATCGCCCGGCGGTGTTGGACTATCGTCAAGAGGAGTATCAACGAAAGTGATTATAAAATTTTATATTTGTCCGCTCCCGTTTCAACTTCCCTATTGACAACTCCGTATATTTAGCATATACTGTATATAGTGTTCTTAACGAAAGGGGCGCAGTATGAAAATAATCGTATCAAACCGCTCCGGCGTACCGATTTATGAGCAAATCAAAGAGCAAATCAAGGAGGCGATTTTCTCCGGCGAACTTTCGGAGGACGACCTGCTGCCCTCCATACGCCAACTTGCGCGCGACCTAAAAATCAGCGTCATCACGACCACCCGCGCCTACAGCGACTTGGAGCGAGAGGGCTTTGTCGTGCAGATGCGAGGCAAAGGCTGTTACGTCTTGCCGCGCAATACGGAACTGGCGCGGGAAAACGCTCTGCATAAAATGGAGGATGGGCTATGCGTCGCGATTGCCGCCGCAAAAGCGGAGGGCATATCAAAAGCGGAACTCATCGAACGATTGCATCTATTGTGGGAGGTAGATTATGAGTAATATTTTGGAAGTACGCGGCCTTTGCAAGCGGTACCGCTCGTTCGCGTTAAACGAGGTAACGTTTGACTTGCCGCGCGGATACATTATGGGATTTGTCGGTCCTAACGGCGCGGGAAAGACCACGACAATCAAACTGATTCTGAACGTCATCAAGCCCGACGGCGGGAGCGTCAGCGTCCCGCGCCAAGAGGAAATCGGCGTTGTAATGGAAGCGCCGCTTTACGTGGACGATTGGCGGGTGTACGATGTGGAAGCGGCAATCGCGCCGTTCTACCGAAATTGGGACGCGGGGCAATTCGCGGGCTATCTGAAAAGGTTCGGACTTGACGCAAAGAAAAAAGTCAAAGAACTTTCGCGGGGAATGAAAGTGAAACTGCAAATCGCCGCCGCGCTTTCCCACGACGCAAAACTTCTGATCCTCGACGAGCCGACCAGCGGGCTTGACCCTGTGGCGCGTGATGAAATCCGCGACCTGCTCCGCGCGTTTGTCGCCGACGAGCGCAAGAGCGTCCTGTTCTCGACGCACATCACCACCGACCTCGATAAAACCG
>JAIRSR010000170.1 GCA_031255355.1 Clostridiales bacterium | reverse complement strand
CATATATTTTTAACGCCCCGCTTTTCATCACCGCGTCGGCAACCCCGCGCACGATTAAATTAGGAATAATGCTGGTGTAAAGACTGCCCGGCCCGAGGACGATAATATCCGCCTGCTCGATTTCCCGAAGCGCGTCGCCCAACGGTTCCGCGTCGGACGGCACCAACCGCACCGTTTTGATCCTGCCTTTGCCGTCGGAAAGGGCGCGGCTGATTTTGCTCTCGCCTATGACGATTTCCCCGCTTTCCAACTCCGCTTCGATATGTACGTCGTCCACCGTGACGGGAAGCACCCGCCCCGTAACGCGCAAAACGTCGCTGACCCTTTGCACCGCCTGCTCAAAGTTTTTAGAGATGCCGTACATGGCGGCAAGGAACAGGTTACCGAAACACTGTCCCGCCAAACAGCCCTCATCAAAGCGGTATTGCAACAGTTTTGTCATAAGCGGTTCCGTTTGCGCCAACGCGACAATACAGTTGCGGATGTCCCCGGGCGGGAGCATACCGAGGTCTTGGCGCAGTACGCCGGAGCCGCCGCCGTCGTCCGCTACCGTCACTACTGCGGTAAGGTCGGGGGTGAATTTCTTCAACCCCCTTAGCATAGTGGAAAGCCCCGTACCGCCGCCGAGGGCGACGATTTTCGGAACGTCGTTCTTTTTCACGCGCGCGCCTCCTTTTCAAAACTTCCCCAAAGGACTATCACGCGGCGTTACGCGCGGTTATAGTCCCTGTGAACGGAATACGCCTTATATTTACGCGTTTTCAAATACTCCGCAAGCATTTGCGCAAACGTTACGGAACGGTGCTTGCCGCCCGTACAGCCTATAGCGATGACCACTTGCGACTTCCCCTCCTCCATGTAATGGGGGAGCAGAAAATCCAGCAAATCGAACAGCCGCGTTTTGAACTCCTCACTTTGCGGGAAACTCATGATATACGCCGACACGTCCGCGTCCAATCCGTTTTTCTCTTTCAATTCGGGGATATAAAAGGGATTCGGCAAAAACCGCACGTCAAAAACAAGGTCCGCGTCCAACGGTATGCCGTACTTAAAGCCAAAGGACAGCGCGTTGATGACCATGCTTTGATTTTCGCCTTTTTCCGAAAAGATTTCCAAAAGCGTGTTTTTCAGTTCCTGCCGCGTGGTAAAAGAGGTGTCCACCGTATGCGTGGCACTCTTTTTAATATCGCCGAGCAACTGCCGTTCCCGGGCAATCGCCTCCGGCAAGCGGTCATCGCTCGAAAGCGGGTGCTTGCGGCGCGTTTCCTTGTACCGCTTGATGAGGACATTGTCCCCCGCGTCCAAAAACAACACCTCATAGTTAAACCCGATTTCCCGCAGTTCCCGCAACGATTCGGATAGTTGCCCGAACATATCGCCGCCGCGAATATCGCACACCAGCGCGACGCGGCTCAACTTCCCCTGTCCGCTAAAGCACAACTCCGCAAACTTCGGAATCAGCGACGGCGGCATATTATCCACGCAATAATAGCCCGCGTCCTCTAAAAAATTCACCGCTTGGCTTTTCCCCGCGCCCGAAAGCCCCGTAATAATTACAAACCGCATAGTTTCACCTCGATTTCCAAACAAACGCCGAACTGCCGCCGCACCTCGTCCCGCACATGCGCAATCAGCGCGAGGACGTCCTCGCACGTCGCGTTGTTTTCGTTTATGATAAAGCCGCAATGCTTCGCCGACACCGCCGCGCCGCCGATGCGGTACCCGCGCAGCCCCGCGTCGCTAATCAGTTTCCCCGCGAAGTACCCCTCCGGGCGCTTAAAGGTGCTGCCCGCGCTGTAGCGGTCAAGCGGCTGTTTTTCCCGCCGCGCTTGCGCCAATTCCCGCGTTTTTGCGCGGATTTCTTGCGGATTCCCCGCGCGGAGCCGCAGGCGGCTTTTTGTGATCATACAGTTTTTGCCGCTAAAAACACTCGTTCGGTAGCCGAAGCCATGCGCGTCCGTTTCGCGTATTTCGCCATGTTCGTCCACATATTCCGTCAGGACGGTAACGTCTTTCATCTCTCCGCCGTATGCGCCCGCGTTCATCACCACCGCGCCGCCGAGCGTTCCCGGGATTCCCGCGGCGAACTCAAAGCCGCCGAGGGAGTGCCGCAACGCGAACGCCGCGATTTCCGACAGCAACGCGCCGCTCTCACAGACCAGCGTATCGCCGTCCGCTGTGATTTTCCGCATTGTTTCGCGTATTTTTACCACAACGCCCCGAATCCCGTCGTCCGATACCAAAAGGTTCGAGCCGTTGCCCGCTACGAACAACGGCACACCGCCGCGCGTCTTTACCAACGCGGCAATCTGCCCCGCGTCCCGTGGCTTCACCATAAAATCAGCCATACCTCCGATTCGGAAAGACGTATGGTTTTTCATCGGTTCGTCCGTTAAAATTTGATTGTCGTCAAAAATCGTCTTTAGTGTCCGCAAAACGGATGCTTTGTCCAACGAAAGAGAACCTCCTCTTATGGTCTGTCTTTAGAGCCTGTCTAAAATATCATCGCGGATGGCATAGCGGATGGCGTATTAGAAAGAATCTTAAAACCCCAACGCCGCCGCGCCGATGATTCCCGCGTCGTTGCCAAGTTGGGCGATACGGATTTCCGTCTGCCGCACGTCACGGCTGTACACCTCACGCGCCACAATTTCCTTGAGGGGCGTTAAAAGGTAATCCCCCTCCTTGCACACGCCGCCGCCAATGACAAGCACCTCCGGCTGAAACGTGTTAATCATATTTATAATACCCGCCGCGAAGTATTTAATGTACGCTTCCACCACAGCGGTTCCCACGGGGCAACCGCCGCGCATCGCGTCAAACGCCGTCTTGCCGCTGACATTTTCCGGATCGCGCCCCGTAAGTTCGCTCATTTGGCTGTCGGGTTCCGCCGCGATCGCCTCCCGCGTAAGGCGTTTGAGCGCGTTCGCCGAAGCATACGCTTCCCAACAACCCTTTCGTCCGCAGGTGCAAGGCTCGCCGCCCATAACGATCACGTTATGCCCGAGTTCCCCGCCCGCGAAGTTGAAGCCGCTGTAGATTTTTTTATTGATGATAATGCCGCCGCCAAGCCCGGTGCCTATGGTAATCATGACGGAGTGGGAAACTCCTTTTGTCGCGCCGGCATACGCTTCCCCCAACGCGGCGCAGTTCGCGTCGTTGTCGAGGTACACGGGCAAGCCGGTATCCTCCCGCATCCAATCGCCCAACGGCGTGTTCCGCATATTGATATTGTTGGTATAAATAATACTGCGCGACGCGACATCCGGCGTACCCGGCGCGCCTACGCCGATCCACCGCACGTCAGACGCGCTTGTTCCCGTATCGGCAAGCACTTTCAGGCACAACGCCGACATATCGCGCACGATTTCCCTATCCTGCCTTTGCGCCCCTGTGGGAACGCTGTCCTTGTGAAGGATCTTGAAATGATCGTCCACCAGACCTACCGCGATATTTGTTCCTCCTAAATCTACCCCTAAATACATATTCCACAACCTCCTATAAAATGTACAATCGTGAACCCGACGAACAAGGGCGGGCGCAGCCCGTTTTCGCGGAGCGAAAATTCCGACAGTGAACCCGACGAACAAGGGCGGGCGCAGCCCGTTTTCGCGGAGCGAAAATTCCGACAGTGAACCCGACGAACAAGGGCGGGC
>JAIRSR010000156.1 GCA_031255355.1 Clostridiales bacterium | reverse complement strand
CGATTTTTTTCAAGCGGTCAAACCGCAAAACCCCCGCCAGCATTTCACTTTCCATGTTGCGGAGTTTTTCGTTCAAGCCTGCGGAATATTCGCTTAAAGAGAGCAATTTTTCCGTTTCGCTCTGTGAAAGTGTTTCGCCGCGCGATACCTTTTTCGAGAGAGAGTAGGTGTAATCGCCCACCTGCGACAAAAAATTCGCCGTGTTGTCGAGTTCGGTGTTCGCGAGGGGGAGTTGCCCGAGGTTCGCCTGCGCGAACGCGGACTGCCGCCACAACTCCGCCGCGAGTGTGGAAAGTTGCGCCGGGGAACTCACCGCCAGCGTCTTGGCAAGTGTCGCGTCCAGGCTGTTGACGTAATCCACAAGTTCGGTAAACGCCCGCTGATAGCCGTTTTCCACACGGTCGCGGAAGTCAATAGACCGCTTATACTGATAGATGCCGAAGCCCGCGATTACGGCGGTAACTACCAACACCACGCTGTACATATGACGGTCTGAAAGCCGTTCTTTGAAATCTCTGAATTTATTTTTAATATTCATGTTACCCTCCTATTTATACAGCAAATTTGTGTTTACCGATGGTAGTAATCACCTCTCTGCTGTAAATCCATTGGTTGGTCGTTTTCGCGGGATTGTAATAGTAAATCGCGCCGCCGGAGGGGTCGTAGCCGTTCATCGCGTCGCGGCAGGCGTTGTACACTTGCGAATCCGACGCTACAGGGAGGTTGATTTGACCGTCGCTGACCGCCGTAAACGCGCCCGGTTGATAGATTACGCCGCTGACGGAGTTGGGGAACGCGGGGTGCTTCACCCTGTTTAATATGACGGCGGCGACGGCGACTTGACCGATATAGTCCTCCCCCCGCGCCTCACCGTTGACGCAACGCGCCAACAGTTGAAGATCGTTGCCGCCCGACGCGTCAGGCTGTCCCGCCGTGTGACGGACGGCAAGCGGCAAGGTAAGCGCGGCAATGAGTATGATAAATATCCGATAGCCTAACGCGCAGCGGCGCAAGCGGTATTTTTTCAATGATAACGACTCCTTTCATAACTGCCGTCTTTTTGCGGAAAAATTTCGTTTTTGTGTGATTCTGTGTTATTGTTGACAAAAAAGTCATATTTATTCCGTGCCGCGCCGGTTCGCGGCGAAACGGCATATGTAAGTTTGTGACAAAAAAATTTAGTAAATTTATTAAATTTTACCAAATTTCCCGCAAATGTATCATTTTCTTTACAACAATGGTATATTTCCCTTTACAATCTGCCGTTTGTGTGGTATACTAAAGGTGGATTTTTTTAACAAATGAGGAGTTTTTGCGGATGGGCGAAAAGGAAGAACTGTTAAGGATCAAAAGCCGGTTAGATCACAGTATCGGGCAAAAGGTGCGGCTGACGGCAAAAAAGGGCAAGAAAAAGCCGATTGTGCGCCACGGCGTTATTGAGGAAACTTTCCCAAGCATATTTATTGTAAAGTTGGATAACGCGATAGAACAGATTCCTTCGTCGTCAAGGCGTGTTTCGTACAGTTACACGGACATATTGACAAAGGCGATTGAGGTCGCGCCTTGTTAGCGTCCGCTTGACGTTTTATGAAAAACGCAAGGAATATTTTTTATGAAACAATACGAATTTCAACGGTTTCATTTGGGATCCGTGTTTTTTTATTTTTGTTTCGGGCGCCGCCCCGCCCTATATCGATATTGCAATGCCCGGACCGAAGTGAAAGGAAAGGTTACACACATGAAAAAAGGCTGGTTTTACATACTGATTACTGCGGCGGCGTTCACGACGTTAGAGCCTGTCAGCAAGTTGATTTCCGCGCAAATCAACCCGCTTTCCATTACCTTTATACGGTTTTTCATAGGCGGCGTAATCCTGTTGCCGTTTTCCGCGCGGAACATGGCGCGAAAAAACTTAAAGCCGTCCGGCAAGGTGTTTCTGACGCTGACATTGCTCGGCGTTTTGTGCATATGCGTCAGCATGGTGCTGTTGCAGTACGCGGTGATGATTGCGGATTCCCCCGCGCTCATCGCGATTATTTTTTCCTCTAATTCCGTGTTTACACTCCTGTTTGCGGCGTGGTTCCTCGGCGACAAATTCACACCCGCAAAACGCGCCGCAATCGCGCTTTGCTCTGCGGGAGTGCTGTTGTGCGCGGATTTTTCCTCGGGCAGCAACCTTTTATCCGTCGCGCTGGCGGTGTTGTCGGCGCTCACGTTCAGTCTGTACACGGTGTTGAGCAAAAAATACATGACGACGCTCACCGGCGTAATTCAAACGGGATTTTCCTTTTTTATCGGAAGTATCGTCCTGCTGTGCGTACTGCTCGCGGCGGGAATCCCTCCGGCGGGCGGGTTGAACGCGGATAATCTGCGCCATTTGCTGTACCTCGGTGTTGTGGTGACGGGCGTCGGGTATTGGGCGTATTTTAAGGGAATGGAACAAACCTCCGCAATGGCTGCGTCGTTGGTGTTTTTCATCAAGCCGATTCTAACGCCGTTCGCGGCGTTCTTGATTAACGGAATTGTGCCGAACGGCAAGGTATTTGCCGCGTTGGTATTGGTGTTCGC